>JAEXTU010000402.1 GCA_023453335.1 Pseudomonadota bacterium
ACGTTCAGGGCGTCATGCAGGGAGATGACGGCCTGGTGCAGCTTGCCTTGCTTGAGCTGGCCGGTGATGCCTGCGATCTTGGAGCGGGCTTTTATGAGTTCGGCGGACATCCTCCCCCCCTCTTCCCCGTGCGAAAGGCGTCACACCGTACCAGGCATCCCGGGTGTCGTCTAGGCGGCCTCCTTTCCCTCCAGGACGCGGCGGAAACGCTTGAAGATGTAGCGGCTGTCGTGGGGGCCGGGGCAGGCCTCGGGATGGTGCTGCACGCAGATGATGGGCTTGGTCTTGTGGGCGAAGCCCTCCAGGGTGCCGTCGTTCAGGTTCACGTGGGTCTGCACCAGGTCGTCCCGGTCGGCGATGTCCACGCAGAACCCGTGGTTCTGGGAGGATATCTCGATCTTGCCGGTGGTGAGGTCCTTGACCGGATGGTTGCAGCCGTGGTGGCCGAACTTGAGCTTGAAGGTGGGGCAGCCCAGGGCCAGGCCCAGCAGCTGGTGGCCCAGGCAGATGCCGCACATGGGGTAGTGGTCGGTCATGAGCGCCACGTTGCGCACCACCTCGGTGAGGGCCGCGGGGTCGCCCGGGCCATTGCCCAGGAAGATGGCGTCCGGGGCCACGGCCTGCACCTGCTCGAAGGTGAAGTCCTGGGGTACGGCCAGCACGTCCATGCCCTCGGCCGCAAGCAGCCGCAGGATGTTCCACTTCATGCCGAAGTCGTAGGCCACCACCCGCGGCCCGGGGCCGGGCCAGGCGTAGGAGCCGTCGGGGTCCAGGGTGACCGGCTGGGGCCGGCCGTCCTTCCAGATGTAGGGACCCTTGGCCGTGACCAGGTGGGCCAGGCCCAGGCCCTCCATGGTGGGCAGGTTGCGGGCCTTCTCCACCAGGTCGGCCTCGCCGCCCTCGGTGGAGATCACCGCGCGCATGGCTCCGTTGAGGCGCAGGTGCCGGGTCAGCGCCCGGGTGTCCACGCCCTCCAGGCCCATGACCTTGTGGCTCTTCAGGTAATCGGGCAGGGAGGCCTTGGCTCGCCAGTTGGAGGGCGTCTTGCAGCACTCCTTGACGATGAAGGCCTCCACCCACACCCGGCTGGACTCCACGTCGTCCAGGTTGACGCCGTAGTTGCCGATGAGCGGGTAGGTCATGCACACCATCTGGCCGGCGTAGGAGGGGTCGGTGAGGATCTCCTGGTAGCCGCTCATGCCGGTGTTGAAGATGGCCTCGCCCCCGGCCGTGCCGTGGCCGGTGAACGAGGTTCCGTGGAATATGGTGCCGTCTTCCAGGGCCAGGATGGCTTTCATCGGGGCGTCTCCGTCATGCGGGCGATGATGGTGTCCAGGTCCTCGGGCCGGTCCACCCCCAGGGTCTCGTGCTCCGTGGGGACCACGTAGATGGGGACGTCGTTCTCGAGGAGCCGCAGTTGCTCCAGTTTCTCCCGGCGCTCCAGCTCGCTCTGGCCCTGGGCCACGAAGCGGCGCAGCGCCGGCATGCGGAAGGCGTAGAGGCCCACGTGGCCCCAGCAGTCGCCGCCTGCCGCGTCCCGGTCGTGGGGGATCACGCTGCGGGAGAAATATAAGGCGTTTCCGGACCGCGTAAAGACCACCTTGACCCGGTCCGGCCGGGCCGCCTCGGCCGGGGAGATCTTGGCGGCCAGGGTGGTCACCTGCACCGCGGGGTCGGCAAAGGGCTCCAGGAGCTGGGTGAGCATCCGGGGGTCGAGCAGGGGCTCGTCGCCCTGGATGTTCGCCACCACCGCCTCCTCGGGCAGGGAGAGCCGCTGCGCGGCCTCCAGCACCCGGTCCGTGCCGCTCACATGGTCGGCCCGGGTCATGACCACCGGCACGCCGTAGCGCAGGGCCGCGTCGTGGATGCGGCGGTCATCGGTGGCCAGCACCACCTTGCCCAGGAGCGCGCAGCCCATGGCCCGCTGGTGCACGTGCCAGAACATGGGCCGGCCCTGGATGTCCGCCAGGGGCTTGCCCGGGAACCGGGTGGAGGCGTAGCGCGCCGGGATGATCCCGTAGCAGGGCGGGAGATTGGGCATTACAGGTAGCGCCTCACCAGGTCCGCGGCCGCGTGCGTTCCCCCGCGGCGGGGCTCGATGTAGTCCGCGAAGCGCGTGCGCACCGCATCGCGGGGCTTGGGCTTGGCCAGAAGCCGCAGCATGGCCGCGGCCAGACCGTCGGCGTCGGCCACTTCCACCACCAGGCCCAGCTCCACCACCTCGCGGCCCACCCAGGCGAAGTTCTTCCAGTGCGGGCCGATGACCGGGGTCAGGCCGCAGGCTATGGCCTCCAGGAAGTTCTGGCCGCCCAGGGGGGCCAGGCTGCCGCCCACGAAGGCGGCGCGGGAGTGGGCATACAGGGCGGCCAGTTCGCCGAAGGTGTCCCAGAGGATCACCGCGTCCGGGGCCGGCGGCCCGGAGAGCGACGAGCGCAGCACCGGTTCGAGGCCCGCGGCATACAGGGCTTTGCGCCAAAAGTCCAGCCGCTCCATGTGCCGCGGGGCCAGGGCCAGGGGGGTCTTGGGCCGCGCCGCGCGCACCTGGCGCAGGGCCGCGAGCACCGCGGTTTCCTCTTCCTGGCGCACCGAGCCGAACAGGGCCAGGCCGGGCCGGTCGCCCAGCAGGGAGGCCAGGGGCAGTTCGTTCTGCTCCCGGGGCGCGGGCAGGCGGTCGAACTTGATGTTCTCCATGCGGCCCACCCGCCCCTCGCCGAAGAGCAGGGCGTAGCGCTGGCGGGCGTCCTCGGAGATGGCCAGGACCCGCTCCGGCGCGAGCTTGGCAAGCAGGCCCCGGGCCGCCAGGTAGCCGGCCAGGCTGCGGGTGGAGAGCCGGCCGTTGACCACCACCGCGGGGATCCCGAACTCCCGGCAGGCGGCCAGGAGGCCCGGCCACAGCTCAGTCTCCAGGAGCACCACCACCTTGGGGC
>JAEXTU010000407.1 GCA_023453335.1 Pseudomonadota bacterium
GCGTGTTGTTCCTGGCTATGGCGAACCAGGCCGCGGCCGGCCTGGCCGACACCCTGGACCAGGTGAAGGGCGCGATGGAGTCCCGGCAGGGGACCTCGTCGTCCACCCAGGGGGCGAACCTCTCCTCGGCGGATGTCACCAGCGGGCTCAAGGCCGCCCTGGACAAGGCCGCCAAATCCGCGGTCTCGTCCCTGGGGGTCAAGGACGGCTATCTCGGCAAGCCGGACGTGAAGATTCCCCTGCCCGGGGTCATGACCAAGGTGGAGGCGGCGCTTCGCCTGGCGGGCCAGGCGAGCCTGGCGGACTCCTTTGTCACCAGCATGAACCGGGCTGCGGAGCAGGCCGTGCCGGAGACCCTGGATATCCTGGGCAAGGCGGTCCAGAACATGAGCATCTCGGACGCCAAGGGCATCCTCAACGGCGGCGACACCGCGGCCACGGAATTCTTCAAGCGGACCTCGGACAACGCGCTCATCACCAAGATCACGCCCATCGTGTCCGCGGCCATGGCCAAGGTGAACGTGACCCAGAACTACCAGAAGATGAACGCCGCGGCCTCGGCGGTGGGGGGCGGAACCAAGGACTACGACCTGGACGGCTACGTGACCCGCAAGGCCCTGGACGGCCTGTACCACATGATGGAGCAGGAGGAGGCCGACATCCGCAAGAATCCCGCAGCCCGCACCAGCGACATCCTCAAAAAGGTGTTCGGGAGCAAGTAGGCCGGGAGGTCAGCGCCCTGTCGCCGGGAAGCGCTAGGCCAAACAAAAAAGGGCCGGACGAGCCGGCCCTGGCAAGGCGAAAATGGCGGAGAGGGTGGGATTCGAACCCACGTGCCGGTTACTCACCGACAACTCGATTTCGAGTCGAGCGCGTTACGGCCGCTTCGCTACCTCTCCGGCCTCCGGGCGTAACCATCCGGGAACACGGGAGGTGCAGACAGTCCCGCCAAGAAACCTACAGGCCTGTCTCACCTTCCGAAAAACTGGGTGACCGAGGGGATAATGTCCAGGTAGTCGAGGCCCTCAGGTCCTGCATGGACCGTGAAGGGCACGCCGGGCGGCACATAGACCAGGGCTCGGCAGGATAGGTCCAGTTCATCGTCGCCTGCACGCACCACTCCCCCGCCACGCACTGCCACCATCTGATGGTCCCAGGCGTGGCAGCGTCGCTCGGTCGTGGCACCCGGGGCCAACTCTATCAGGCGGGTGCAACTGGCCGGGGAGTGCTGCAGGTCGTCTCGGGTGAGCCAAGTTAGACAGTAGCTGCTGTCCGGTGTCTCCGCGATGGGTTGGCATTTCGCAGCTGTGAAAACCACCCTCTGGGCACGCTCGTACCTGGTGTAGAATGCGCGGACCTGGGCCGCGTACTCCGCGTCCTCCTGGTCCATGGCAGCGTCGCGTTCCAAGGGCACGAGCGGTTCCTTGGTCACGATGCCCGCCAGCAGCTTGGCGTCCGGAATGAGGGGGGATGTCCAGTCCAGATCCTGATGTCCGTATACCGCGATGATGCGGCTGGACCTGTCGATGTGGTCGCAGTCCGTAAGCTCGGATACCCGCTGCCGGATCGCGTCGATGGGTCCGGGCATGTCCATCTCCTTGCGCCGAAACTGGGGAAAGAAGGACAACTGGGCCGGCCGTTCCGGGGCAAGGTGGCGCTCCAGGTCCTCGCGCAAGAAATGCTGGATGTCCCCGGGCCGCACCGGATTCTCTGCGCGGAAGAACTGGGGGTGGGTCTCCCGGATGTAGTCAAGGAAGGCGGTTCGCTGTTGGGAGGACTCGAAATAGCTCTCCGTGGAGATGAGCACGTATTTGGAGGACACGCGCTTGAGCTCCGCCACCAGCCTGGCGGGGTCCGGCACGTGCTCGATGACCTCGCTGCAGAAGGCCAGGTCAAAGGAGTTATCCGGGAAGGGCAGGGACTGGCCGTCGCCCTTGGCGGTCTCCAGCCCGAACAGGGTGGCCCCGGTGGCCAGGGCCTTGACGTCCAGGTCCGTGGTCACGGTGCGGGTCCCGAAGAGGCGCTGGGCCAGCAGGCTGTGCTCGCCCTCGGATCCGCCCACGTTGAGCATGGAGGAGAACCGCAGCCGGCTGAGCAGTTTGAAGATGCTGTAGGTGCGGCAGTAATGGACGATGTGCAGGGGGATGGTGTGGCGATGGGCCCGTAGATACCCGTAGATCGGCGCGTGGGCTCTCAGGTACGGCACAGGTCCTCCTCGGGTTGGGGTAAGCCGGAAGCAACCAAGCGACCCTATATGAAATACCCCCTGACCAGTCAATGCAAGCGCCGGGCAACCCCTTGAAATAAAAAGGCCGGCGCAGGCCGGCCTGGGTGGTTGTGGCGGAGAGGGTGGGATTCGAACCCACGTGCCGGTTACTCACCGACAACTCGATTTCGAGTCGAGCGCGTTACGGCCGCTTCGCTACCTCTCCGGCCTTGGGTCGCGACGGGTTTGGGGAACCGCGGCGCGGGGAGTTTTCCTTAGGTGAAATTCGCGGGGCGCGCAAGGGAAAAACCCGGGGCGCGTCCCAGGCGGACGGGGCCGGG
This sequence comes from Pseudomonadota bacterium, assembly GCA_023453335.1. Lineage (GTDB taxonomy): Bacteria > Desulfobacterota > Desulfovibrionia > Desulfovibrionales > Desulfovibrionaceae > UBA6814. The sequence continues at coordinate 2,548 of JAEXTU010000407.1, forward strand.
TGCGGCCGGAGGAGGGGAGTCAGGCTCCCTTGCCCCGCCTCGCCGCGAAGAAGTCCTTGAGCAGGGTTCCGCACTCCTCGGCCAGCACCCCGCCCAGCACCGGGAAGCTGTGGTTCAGGAAGGGCAGGCGGTGCGTCTCCAGGCAGGAGGTTACCGCGCCGGTCTTGGGGTCGGCCGCGCCGAAGACCAGGCCGCCGATGCGGGCGTGCACCATGGCCCCCACGCACATGAGGCAGGGCTCCAGGGTCACCACCAGCACCGGCGCGTCCAGGCGGTAGTTGGCGGTCTGCTCCCCAGCCCGGCGCAGGGCCAGCAGCTCGGCGTGGGCCGTGGGGTCGTGGTGGCCGATGGGCGCGTTGTGCGCCCGGGCCAGGATCTCGCCTTGCTTGGACACCAGCACCGCGCCCACCGGCACCTCGCCTTCGGCCGCGGCGTTCCGGGCCTCGTCCAAGGCCAGGCGCATGAGCGCCTCCCAGTCCGGCCAGCCGGGCGGCAGGGGAGGGGAGGCGGGAATTTCCGGCATACGGCCTACTGGGCCTTCAGGTACTTCACCCCGCCTTCCAGGATGGCCAGGCCCAGGGTCTCGTCCTCGCCGCGGGTCCAGCGGGGGTGGTTGGTGCGGTGGTTGAATGCCTCGGGGTGCGGCATGAGCCCCAGCACTCGGCCGGTGGGGTCGGTGAGCCCGGCGATGGCCCGGGGCGAGCCGTTGGGATTGTAGGGGTACTCCTGGGTGGGCTCGCCGGTGGCCGGGTCCACGTAGCGCAGGGTCACCAGGTTCTGCGCCTCCAGGGCTTCCAGGGTGGCGGCGTCCAGGGGAATGAGCTTGCCCTCGCCGTGCCGCACCGGCAGGGCGATCTGCTTGATTCCCTTGGTGAACACGCAGGGGCTGGCCGGGTTGGCGGCCAGGCGCACCCAGCGGTCCTCGAACCGGGCCGAGTCGTTCAGGGACAACGACACCTGGCGCTCGAAGTACTTGCCGTTCTGGCCCGGGAGCAGCCCCAGCTTCACCAGGAGCTGGAACCCGTTGCAGATGCCCAGGACAATGCCCCCGGCGTTGAAGAAGGCCCGGAGCTGGTCCAAAATGGGCGCGCCCGCGGGGTCCGTGGCGTAGCGCCAGCGGATGGCCGCGGCCTGGGCCGCGCCCAGGTCGTCGCCGTCCAGGAATCCGCCGGGAAAGATGAGAAAATTGGCTTCGGTCAGTTTAGCCTTGCCGGCGGCCAGGTCCGAGAAAAAAATCACCTGCGCCTCATCGGCCCCCGCAGCCTTGGCGGCATGGGCCGATTCCTTGTCGCAGTTGGTTCCGTCCCCGGTGACGATGAGGGCCTTCACCTGGGCCATGGGTCCTCCCTGTTCTTGACACCCTATGGGGCGTTGACTAGCTTACGCCAAACGCGGGGACCATACGGAGGCCGAGGGCCGGCGTCAATGCCGCTGCCTACGCCTCACCAGGTAACCGATTGGAACAAAAGGTAAAATTCTTGGTCCTGCGCACTCGAGGAGCATTTGCTCGGCCCGCCGCGATGATCCATCCGGCGGGCTGTCTCTTGCGTACGGGGCTGGGCTCACAATCCTCAACCAGCACACGAGGTCGCACAGCATGGGCGTGAACGCGAAAAAGACCAAGTTCATCTTCGTCACCGGCGGCGTGCTCTCCTCCCTGGGCAAGGGACTGGCCGCCTCCTCCATCGGCGTGCTCCTCCAGGCCCGCGGCCTCTCGGTCACCATCCAGAAGCTCGACCCCTACATCAACGTGGACCCCGGCACCATGAACCCCTTCCAGCACGGCGAGGTCTTCGTCACCGACGACGGGGCCGAGACCGACCTGGACATGGGCCACTACGAGCGCTTCCTGGACATCCCCATGTCCCAGGGCAACAACTTCACCTCGGGCAGCATCTACTACTCGGTCATCAAGAAGGAGCGCCGCGGCGACTACCTGGGCGGCACGGTGCAGGTGATCCCCCACATCACCGACGAGATCAAGAACGCCATCATGGGCCTGACCAAGGACAACCCGGACGTGGCCCTGGTGGAGATCGGCGGCACGGTGGGCGACATCGAGGGCCAGCCCTTCCTGGAGGCCATCCGCCAGCTGCGCTCGGACCTGGGCAAGGAGAACGTGCTCTACATCCACCTCACCCTGGTGCCCTACATGCGGGCCGCGGGCGAGCTGAAGACCAAGCCCACCCAGCACAGCGTCAAGGAGCTGCGCTCCATCGGCATCCAGCCCGACATCATCCTCTGCCGGTCCGAGGTGGTCCTGCCCGAGGACATGAAGGGCAAGATCGCGCTCTTCTGCAACGTGGACAAGGACGCGGTGTTCACCGCCGTGGACGTGGACAGCATCTACAAGGTGCCGCTCAACTTCTACGCCGAGGGCATCGACCAGAAGATCGTGATCATGCTGCGCCTGCCGGCCAAGAACGCGGACCTCTCGCCCTGGAAGGACCTGGTCTACCGCCTGGAGAACCCCAAGGCCGAGGTCACCATCGGCATTTGCGGCAAGTACGTGAACCTGCGCGAGTCCTACAAGAGCCTGCACGAGGCCCTGGTGCACGGCGGCGTGGCCAACGAGGTGAAGGTCAAGCTGGAGTACATCAACTCCGAGGAGATCACTGAGAAGAACGTGGCCAAGATGCTGGCCGGGGTGGACGGGGTGCTGGTGCCCGGCGGCTTCGGCTCCCGCGGGGTGGAGGGCAAGATCACCGCCATCCGCCACGCCCGCGAGAAGAAGATTCCCTTCTTCGGCATCTGCCTGG
>JAEXTU010000415.1 GCA_023453335.1 Pseudomonadota bacterium
CTCATGGGCTGTGCTCTCCTCGTTTGCTGGTTTCGGCGGCGCGGCGTGCCTGGGCGGGGCCGGCGTCGAGTTCCAGAAGGTGTCCTGACGGTAAGTTTCAGGATTACCTATTTTTATGAAAAAGAAAAACCTGGGCGGGAATCATTTTTCGACAAACGGCAGGTTCGGCGGTGTGAGCGGAGGTCAGGAAAAGGGCGGCGCAACCCGCCGCCCGCATGTGAAAAACCGGACGCGGAAGAGGCCCTCCCCCGCGTCCGGCTCGGCGATCCATCTGCGGCCTACTCGTGGTCCTTGCCGCGCTCCTTGTCCTGGGCGTCGGCGGCCTTCTTGGCCTCCTCGCCCGTAGGGTTGGGCTTCTCGTCCTCGGGCAGGGCGTCGGTGTACTTGGCCCGGATGAGCTTGATCACATCGAAGATATCCAGGAAGGCTTTCACCACCTCCGGGTCGAAGTGCTGGCCGCTCTCCTCCTGGACCACCGCGATGATCTTCTCGTCCGGCCAGGGCGGCTTGTAGGAGCGCCGCGAGGTGAGTGCGTCAAACACGTCGGCCAGGGCGCAGATGCGTCCGGCCAGGGGTATCTCCTCGGCCTTCATGGGCTCGCCCACCTTGGGCGGGGTGGACCACATGTCGATGAGCTGGCCGGGGTAGCCCTTGCCGTTCCACTTCTCGTGGTGGCCGATGGCGATGTCCCGGGACAGGGCGTCCAGCTCCGAGGTGGAGTTCTCGAAGAGCTGCGCGCCGTAGACCGTGTGCAGCTTGATGATGGCGAACTCGTCGTCGTCCAGCTTGGCGGGCTTCTTGAGGATCTTGTCCGAGATGCCCACCTTGCCCACGTCGTGCAGCATGGCCGCCACCCGGATGAGGTCCTTGGTCTTCTTGAGGGTCTTGGGGTCCACGCCCTTGTTCATGGCCCACTTGTGGTAGATTTCCGCGGAGTACGCGCCCACCCGCTGCACGTGGGGGCCGGTCTCCGAGGGGTCGCGCAGCTCGGCCATGCGCATCATGCGCAGGATGAGCTCCCGGGTCATGATGGCCCGTTCGATGGCCACCGAGGCGCTGTTGGCGAACAGGGGCATGAAGACCTGGGCGTCCTTGGCGAAGGGCACCGATGCGCCCGCGCCGTCCTTGGCCCCTTCCTTCGCATTGATGAGCTGGATGACCCCGGCCACCTCGCCCTGGGAGGTCTTGATGGGCACGGTGAGGATGCTGGTGGTCTTGTACCCGGTCTTCTCGTCGAAGCTCTTGTTGAACTTGAAGGGCAGGGAGGGGTCCAGGTTGTAGGCGTCGTCGATGTTCAGGGGCTCGCCCTTGAGGGCCACGTAGCCCACGATGGAGCCCTCGTTGATGGGGATGGCGAAGTTGGCGTAGATGTCCTTGTTGATCTCGCCTTCCTTCATGAAGCTGTCGTTGTGCACGTAGCTGAACTTGAGCTTGCCCTCGTCCACCAGGAAGATGGTGCCGGCGTCGGCATGGGTCAGGCGGCGGACCTCGGTGAGGATCCGGTCCAGGATGGCGTCCAGGTCCTTGAGCTGGTTGAGCTGCTCGTTGAGCTGGATGATTTCCGCCAGGATTTCTCCGGCGTTGCCGATCTGCGAGATGTCGGACATGGACGGACCTCCAAAGGGGACAGCAACTGGCAAGGGAGCACCTCGCTATCCGAGAATGTTATCCTATTTCCCTTGCGCGTCAAGCCGTTGCGAACCGCGGCGGAGGCGGGCTTGCCGGTCCGGGCCGCGACTGGTAAGGCCCGGGTAACATTGCCCGCCGACCCTGGGGGATCGCCGACACCATGACCGGATTTTTCGCCTGGCTGGGCCGCCTGGCCCTGGCCGGCCTGGACGAGCTGGGCCGCATGGCCCTGCTCCTGGCCGACGCCTGCGCCTGGGCGGTGCGGCCGCCCTTCCGCCCGCGCCTGGTCCTGCGCCAGATGGAGTTCGTGGGTGCGTCCTCCCTGTTCGTGGTGGGCCTCACCTCGCTCTTCACCGGCATGGTGCTCGCCCTGCAGACCTTCCACGCCTTCCGCCTGTTCTCGGCCGAGAACCTGGTGGGCGCAGTGGTGGCCCTGTCCATGGCCCGCGAGCTGGGGCCGGTGATTACCGCGCTCATGGTCACCGGCCGGGCCGGCTCGGCCATGGCCGCGGAGATAGGCACCATGCGGGTCACCGAGCAGGTGGACGCGCTCACGGTCATGGCCGTGCCGCCGGTGCAGTACCTTGTCGTCCCCCGCCTGCTGGCCGGCCTGTGCATGCTCCCCCTGCTGGCCGCCCTGGCCGACCTCATCGGGGTGGCCGGCGGCTACCTGGTGGGGGTCAAGATGCTGGGCATCAACTCCGGTCTGTTCCTGAACAAGATCTACGAACTGGTGGAGGTGGGCGACATCCTGAACGGCATGGGCAAGTCCGCGGTGTTCGGGCTCATCCTCACCCTCATCGGCTGCTCCAAGGGCTACTCCACCAGCGGCGGGGCCGAGGGTGTGGGCCGCGCCACCACCGAGGCGGTGGTCTGGGCCTCGGTGGCCATCCTGGCCGCGGACTACGTCATGACCGCCCTGACCCGGTGAGCCCCGCCATTGGATACCTCGCCCATCATCCAACTGCGCGGCCTGGGGAAGCGCTTCGGCGACCAGGAGGTCCTCGCGGGCCTGGACCTGGACCTGCCCCGCAACCGGGTGAGCGTCATCATCGGCCGCAGCGGCGGGGGCAAGAGCGTGCTGCTCAAGCACATCATCGGACTCATGTCCCCGGACTCCGGCCAGGTGCTGGTGGAAGGCACCGACATCACCCGGCTCGACGAGCGCCGGCTGGCCCCGGTGCGCCGCCGCTTCGGCATGCTCTTCCAGGAGGGCGCGCTCTTCGACTCCATGAGCGTGGCCGACAACGTGGCCTTCCCCCTGCGCGAGCACACCCGCAAGCGGCCCGCGGAGATCGCAGACATCGTGGAGCACAAGCTGGCGGCGGTGGGCCTGGCCGGCATGGGGCACAAGCTGCCCGCGGAGTTGTCCGGGGGCATGCGCAAGCGCGCCGGCCTGGCCCGCGCCCTGGCCCTGGACCCGGACATCGTGCTCTTCGACGAGCCCACCTCGGGCCTGGACCCGGTCATGGCCGCGGCGGTGTGCGAACTCATCACCCGCACCCAGGAGGAGCTCCGGACCACCTGCGTGGTCATCTCCCACGACATCCCGGCCTCCCTGGCCATGGCCCACGGCATGTACATGCTCTATGCCGGCAGGATCATCGCCCAGGGCCCGCCCGAGGTGTTCCGCGACAACCCCGACCCGGTGGTGCGCCAGTTCGTCGAAGGACGGGCCGACGGACCCATCCAGGTCATAGCCTGAGAGAAAACGCATGACCCAGTCCACCCGCGCCTCGGAAGTGAAAGTCGGCCTCTTCGTGTTTCTGGCCCTGGCCGCCCTGGCCTACATGTCCCTCCAGGTGGGCGGCGGGGCGTTCCTGCGCGGGGGGACCTACGACATCTCCGTGGAGTTTCCCAACGTGAGCGGGCTCAAGGCCGCCGCGCCGGTGGAGATCGCCGGCATCGAGGTGGGCACGGTCAAGGACATCGCCCTGGCCGAGGGCCGCGCCCGGGTCACCCTGCAGATCCGCTCCCAATACCCGGTGCGCGCCGATGTGGCCGCCCTGATCCGCACCCGGGGCGTGCTGGGGGACAAGTATGTGGAGCTGGCCGGCGGCACCGCGGCCGCTCCGGCCCTGGCCGACGGCGGCCGCATTGCCGCCACCGGCGCGGGCGCGGGCATGGATGATCTGCTGGAGAAGGTGGGCCGCATCGCCGACGACATCGGCCTGGTGGCCAAGAGCGTGGCCGGGGTGCTGGGCGGGCCTCAGGGCGAGCAGGACCTGCGCCTCACCGTGACGAGCCTGCGCGACATGAGCGTGTCCCTGAACCAGCTGGTCCAGGCCAACATGGAGAGCCTGAACACCATCGTGGCCAACATGAAGGACTTCACCGGCGACCTGAAGAACATCACCGGCAACAACCGCCAGTCCATCCAGGCCATGGTGGACAACTTCTCCGCGGCCTCGGGCCAGCTCAAGAACTCCCTGGAGGCCATGAACCGGGTCATGGCCCGCCTGGCCACCGGCCAGGGGGC
>JAEXTU010000329.1 GCA_023453335.1 Pseudomonadota bacterium
GAGATGGACCCCAAGTCCAAGCAGCAGGCCATGGACGACCTGGACCGCCGCGAGCGCCAGGTGCGCGAACTGGAAAAACAGGTGGACGCCAAGCTGGTCCGGTTGCAGGAGCTGGAGTCCAACCTCAAGCGGCTCATCGAAGAGGCCAACACCCTCAAGGACGAGAAGCTGCGCCACCTGGTGGACGTGTATTCCAACATGAAGGCGCAGCAGGCCGCGGCCGTGCTCGCCACCCTGGACGAGAAGATATCCGTCAAGATCTTGGCGGGCATGCGCGGCCGCCAGGCCGGCGAAATCCTCTCCTTCGTGCCCGCGGACAAGGCGGCCAAGCTCTCCGAAGCCTTGACCCGGCTCCAGGTGCCCCTGGAATAGGAGCGGGGCGTGCCTCGGCTCAAGCTCACGGTGGCCTACGACGGCGCAGGGTTCTGCGGCTGGCAGGTGCAGGCCCGCCGCTCCGGGACCAGCGAGCGCACGGTGCAGGGCGTGCTGGAGGCCGTGGTCTCCCCCATGCTCGGCCGGCCGGTGCGCATCACCGGCGCCGGCCGCACCGACGCCGGAGTGCATGCCCTGGGCCAGGTCTGCCACGTCGACGTGCCGGCCGAGAAGCTCGGCCTGCCCTGGCAGCGCGCCCTGAACGCCCAGCTCCCGGACGACGTGGCCGTGCTGGCCGTGGAACGGGTGGACAGCAGCTTCAGCGCCCGGTTCTCCGCCACGAACAAGACCTACGCCTACACCCTGTGGCCCTTCCGGGAGTTGCGCATCCCCCAGCGCCGCGGCTTTGCCTGGGCCTGCGGCCCGGTTGACCCCGCGGCCATGACCCAGGCCGCGGCCCTGCTCGTCGGCGAGCACGACTTCAAGAGCTTCCAGAACACCGGCACCCGGGTGGCCAGCACCGTGCGCACCCTGGAGAACATCGCGCCCGGCCCGGGCCTGTTCCCGGGCGAGGTGGCCTGGCGCTTCACCGCCGACGGGTTCCTCAAGCAGATGGTGCGCAACCTCATGGGGCTCCTGGTCTGGGTGGGCCAGGGCAAGTTCACCCCGGCCCAGGCCGCCGACATCCTGGCCCGCCGCAGCCGCAACATCCACTACCCCACCGCCCCGCCGCACGGCCGCTGCCTGCAAGAGGTCCGCTACTGAGGTCGCCATGGCCGTGACCACCGTGCAGTACGGGGGCGAGACGTCCACCACCGCCAAGACCTCCACCGCGGCCCAGGCCCCGCGCGACGCCTCGGTGGTGGCCAAGCTCTATGCCGCCTCGGCCTGGGCCTATCGCGCGGACAACGCCCAGCGCCGCTCCCGCTACCAGCGCCTGCTCACGCCCCTGGTCTCCAGCCTGGCCGACAACCTGGGCACCCTCTCCACCGCCCTGGGCCGGTTCCAGTGGCCGGCCAACGACTCGCCCCTCAGCTTCGGCCGCCTGGCGGTGGTCGACTCCGGCCTGGACACCAGCGCCTCGGCCGCGGTCCTGGCCGCGGGAACCGCGCCTCGCCAGGAGAAATTCCTGTCCTTGGCCCGGGCCGCCAGCGCCTCCACCACCCTGGCCGACCCCGATGCCGACGCCGCCTACGCCTTCACCCTGACCCAGGGCGGCCAGTCGCGCACCGTCTCGGTCACCGTGCCCGCGGGCGCGGACTGGGAGGGCGTGCTCACCGCCACGGCCGACGCCATCAACGCCACCGACCTGCCGGTGCAGGCCAGCGTGGTGTACCAGGCCTACGCCGGCCAGAAGCTCCCGGGCGTGAACAAGAGCGGCACCTTCCTGGACATCTCGGTGAACCCGGCCCACCCCGGCCAGGACGTCACGGTGGCGGACGCCTCCGGCCACCTGGCCAGCACCCTGGACCTCACGGCCACCGAGGCCGCCGCCACCCCGGCCCCCCCCGCGCGCTACGACCTGCGCATCGCCAGCCTGGCCAAGCCGGCCAGCCTGGCCACCTCGGTCATGGATTTCCGCGCGGATTCTGGCCTCTCCGCCGGCGAGTACAAGCTGAAATACGACCTGGGCGACACGAGCGGCACCGTCACCGTGAACCTGGACGACAACATGACCTGGGACCAGGTCCTGCGCCGCACCGCCGACGCCATCAACTCCTCCACCGGCCTGCTCGCCGCCGAGGTCAAGGACGCCCCCCGGGTCTCGGGCCTGACCCGCTCCGACGCCTACTGGACCGACGGCAAGTACCTGGAGGTTTCCCTGGCCTCGCCCAAGCTCGGCCAGCGCCTGTCCCTCACCGAGTACGGCGGCCCCTGGCTGGACCCCGTGGACGACTTCTTCAACCCCACCGGCGCCTTGCCCCAGAACCCCTCGCCCGGGGACAGCTACATCGCCTCGGCCACGGCCAACGGCTGGACCGCGGGGAGGATATACCAGTACAACGGCTCCACCTGGGACGCGACCACCCCCACGGCCGACAACGCCCTCACCCTGCGCGCGGACAACGCCGACTACTTCTACAACGGCTTATCCTGGTCCACCACGGCCGACGGCAGCCTGCTGGCCAACCTGGATTTCCAGCCCACGGCCAACCCCGGGTCCGACGCCACCATCCAGGTCAACGGCCGGGCCATGGACTCCGAGACCGGGGTCTTCAGCCTGGACCAGGGCCGGGTGAACCTGGCCGTGTCCGGGACCACCGGCACGCCCATGGCGGTCACGGTCAAGCAGGCCGCGGGCGAGATGGCCTCCCGCATGGCCGACATCGTGGACTCCTACAACTCCCTGTCCGCCCTGCTCCTGCGCAACGCCGATCTCCTGGATTCGAGCCTCCCGGCCGGCTTCCGGGACCCGGTCAGCGGCCTGGGCCCGGCCCTGGCCAACCTGGGCCTGGACGCCACCTCCGACGCCACCACCCTCTCCTTCGACAGCACCGCCTTCACCAACAGCCTGGCCCGCGACCCGGCCACGGCCAAGTCCCTGCTCCTGGACCCCGCCTCCGGCCTGCTCACCCGCTGGGCCAGAGCCACCGATGCGGCCCGGAACCACGGGGTGGCCAAGTCCCTGCTCCCCCCCACCCTGTTCGCGGACCTGGGCCCGCCCCCGGCCGAACAGCTCCGCCTGGAGGAGTCCGGCCGTCTCCTGGACGTGGTGGAATCCGCCGTCTCCAGCACAGCCAAGCTTCCCGACCTGCTGGACACGGCCTCGGCCCTCTCCGGCCTGGCCGCCGCCAAGCACGCCGCCCTGGCCAGCCCCCTGCTCCCCGAAGGCGCCGCCCGCCTGCTCAAGCTGGAAGGATAGGGCGGGGGCGCTGCCCCCGCACCCCTGGCCGAGGCTCCGCCCCGGACCCCTGGCAAGGGGCTCCTCGCCCCTAGCATCCCCCGCCAGGGGATAATCCCCTGCACCTTATCGGCGGGGCAACGCCGGTGTCCCGCCGCCCCGCCGAGGCCGCCCGATGGATTGTGCAGGGGGGGTTCGCGAACCGCCCTCTTGGCCGGTTCCCGGCCCCATGCTAGGAAGGGGGCATGAAGATGAAGGAAGACATCGACCGCCTGGCCCGGGAGGCGCGCCAGAGCGACGGGTCCGCGTACCTCTCCCTGGCCTGCGACAGCGTGGCCGCCCTGGCTGCGGCGCACGCGGCCCCGGGCTGGGAGGTGGAGGCCGCGGCCCTGGACGCCGGGACCGTCCCGGAGC
>JAEXTU010000332.1 GCA_023453335.1 Pseudomonadota bacterium
AAGGGCGTGGTGTCGTAGGGATAGACGTAGGTGAGGCCCTTGGGGAAGGTGGCGGAGAGTTTCCTCAGGGTCGCCCCCAGGGCCACCACGGTGTCCAGGGCGTTGGCCCCGGCGGCCAGGCGCACGGCCACGCCGCTGGCCGGCCGGCCGTTGAAGCGCACGTCCCGGTCGAAGTTCTCGCTGTTCACCTCCACCCGGGCCACGTCCCGGACCCGCACCGCGGAGCCGTCGGGGTTCACCCGGAGCAGGATGTCGGCGAACTGGCCGGGCCGCTCCAGCCGGGTCTGGGAGTTGATGGTGAAGGCCATCTTCTGGCCGTCCAGGGCCGGGGTGCCGCCGACCTGGCCCACCGAGACCTGGGCGTTCTGGGCGGAGATGGCGTCCTTCACGTCGGCCGGGGTCAGGGCGAAGCTCTGCAGCTTGTCCGGGTCCAGCCAGACCCGCATGGCGTACTGGGACCCGAAGTGGGTGACCTCGCCCACCCCGGGGGAGCGGCTGATGGGCTCCACCGCGTAGGTGGCCACGTAGTCGTTGAGGTCCGCGCTGGACATGCTGTTGTCCTCGGACACGAAGCTCACCACCACCAGGAAGTTGCGGGTGGCCTTGGTCACGGCCAGGCCCTGGCGCTGCACCTCGGAGGGGAGCAGGGCGGTGGCCAGGGCCAGCTTGTTCTGCACCTGGACCTGGGCGATGTCCGGACTGGTGGACGCGTCGAAGGTCAAGGTGATGGTGACCGCGCCGTTGGACTCGCTGGTGGAGGACATGTAGCGCAGGTCGTCCAGGCCGATCATCTTCTGCTCGATGACCTGGGTGACGGTCTCCTCCAGGGTGCGGGGCGAGGCCCCGGGGTACTTGGCGGTGATGGTGACCGAGGTGGGCGCGATGCGCGGGTACTGGGCCACCGGCAGGTTCAGGATGGACAGGCCGCCGGCCAGCATGATGAGGATGGCGATGACCCAGGCGAAGACCGGGCGGTCGATGAAGAAGTGCGCCATGGAGGGCCTCCGCGCCTAGTTCTTGGCCGCGCCGGCGGGCACGGCCTTGGCCTTGCCGCCGGGGCGGACCTTCTGCAGGCCCTCGACGATGACCTGGTCGCCGGCATTCAGACCGGAGGTCACCAGCCAGGCGTCGCCCACCACCCGGTCCACGGTGAGCGCGCGCTGCTCCACCGTGCCGTCGGGCAGGATCACCAGGGCGTAGGGCTCGCCCTTGGCGTCACGAGCCACCGCGGGCTGGGGCGCGAGCAGGGCGGCCTCGGCCACCCCCTCCTCCAGCACCGCGCGCACGTACATGCCGGGCAGGAGCGTGCCCGCGGAGTTGGGGAACAGGGCGCGCAGGGCATACACCCCGGTGGCCTGGTCCACGGTGATGTCCGCGAACTCCAGGCTGCCCTCCAGCGGGTAGGCCGAGCCGTCCTCCAGGAGCAGCTTCACCCTGGCCCCGCCCGCGGCGGAGCGGGCCAGGCGGCCGGCGGCCAGGGCCTGGCGCAGGCGCAGGAGGTCGCGGCTGGACTGGGTGAGGTCCACGTAGATGGGGTCGATCTGCTGGATGGTGGCCAGGGCCGCGGCCTGGTTGGCGATGACCAGGGCGCCCGGGGTCACGGAGGACGCGCCGATGCGGCCGGCGATGGGCGAGGCGATGGTGGTGCGCGCCAGGTCGATGCGGGCGGACTCCAGGGCGGCCTTGGCGGCCTGGACCTCGGCCTGGGCCTGGCCGAAGGCGGCCTGGGCGTCGTCGTTGTCCTGGGTGCTCACCGCGCCGGTCCTGGCCAGTTCGGCGTAGCGCCGGGCCTTGAGGCCCGCGGGCATGGCGTTGGCCTCGGCCTTGGCCAGGGCGGCCCTGGCACTGCCGAAGGCCGCCTCGAAGGTGGCCGGGTCGATGCGGTACAGGGGCTGGCCGGCCTTGACCTCTCCGCCCTCGGTGAAGAGCCGGGCCTGGATGATGCCGCCCACCTGGGGCCGGACCTCGGCCTTGAGATGGGCCGCGGTGCGACCGGGCAAAAGCGTGGTCAGGGGCACCCGCTGCGGGGCCAGGGTGGCCACCGCCACCTCGGGCGGGGCGGCCGCGGCGGCCGGGGCCTGGGGCGAACGGTCGCAGCCCGCGGCCAGGGCCAGGAGCAGGAGGGGAAAGGCCAGGGACAGGGGCAGGAGTCGGCGAATGGGCATGGGGTACCTCTTTCGGGCATGTACGGGAGCGGAGGCGTCAGTTCAAGGGGCCGGCCGCGGGGGCGGGGCAGGTCGCGTACTTGGTGCGCAGCCGCTCGATGCCGCCCAGGGAGAACTCCACGATGGCGTCGGCCACGGCCAGCAGGTGCTCCTGGTCGGGCATGAAGTCCGGGCCCACGGTGGCCAGGACCCGGGGGTCGAAGCGGAACAGGGTGAACTGGCTCATGACCCCGGCGGCGCAGCGGGTGACCACGCAGGCCGGGGCCCCGGGCAGCATCTCGGCCACGATGCCCCGCAGGGCCTCGTTCACCGGCCGGATGAGCTCGTTGATGAGCACCTCCACGTGCTGGGAGGGGGAGACCAGCTCCAGGAGGATCATCTTGCCCAGGCGGGCGTCGGACTCGTCGCCGCTGGCCAGGAGCTGCTGGAGCAGGCCCCGGACGAACGCCCGCAGCCGGTCCGCGGGCGGGGAGGCCGGGGTGACGCCGGCGTCGATGGGGAAGCGCTCCCGCATGCCCCGGCTGTGCTCGTAGAGCACCCGGATGTAGAGTTGTTCCTTGCTGCCGAAATGGTAGTTCACCGCGGCCACGTTGGCCCGGGCCCGGGCGCAGATGTCGCGGGTGCGGGCTCCGTCCAGGCCGCGTTCGGCAAAGACGTGCCGGCCAGCCTCCAGGAGGCGGGTCGGGGTGGTGTCGGGGTGCATGGTCAATATCTCCAGCAGTGATTCAAGCACAAGTTAAAACGTTGTTTAAATCGATGCTTGGCCTGTGTCAAGTCGCGGATGGCCTGCGGGGAAATATTCGTGCGGCGTACATGGAATGTTTCAAGTTGCGTTTGAAATGCGGCGAGTTGGACCTCTGGCCGGCCCGGGCGACAGGGCGGGGGCGGCGGTGCGCGCAACGGATGGTTATACACCTAAAATTTTATAGGGATATATTGACATTGGGACTAGGCCGGGTGTAGCGCTCGTTTGAGCAAAACAAGGAGTTGCTCGTGCCCCGACCGCCCCGCTGCCGCCTGGTCGAAGACACCCCGTCCGTGACCTATTTCAAGCCCCAGGGCATCCCCCTGCGGGACCTGGCCGAGGTCTGCCTGGGGGTGGACGGGTTCGAGGCCATCCGTCTGGCCGACCTGGAGGGGTTGGGCATGGAGGAGGCCGCCGCCCGCATGGCGGTGTCCCGCCACACCTTCGGCCGGATCCTGGCCGAGGCGCGGCGGGCGGTGGCCGAGGCCCTGGTCCGCGGCCGCGCCCTGCGCATCGCCGGCGGCAACTATGCGGTGCGGCCCGAGGCCGCTCCGTTCCGGAACACGGAGGACGTGAATATGCGCAAGATCGCCGTCACCAGCGACGGACCCACCCTGGACAGCCTGCTGGACCCGCGCTTCGGCCGGGCCGCCGGCTTCGTGGTGGTGGACCTGGACACCATGCAGACCCAGTACGTGGACAACGGCGGGTCCCAGGCTATGCCGCACGGCGCGGGCATCGCCGCGGCCGAGCGGGTGGCCGCTTCGGGAGCCCAGGCGGTGCTCACCGGGTACGTGGGGCCCAAGGCCTTTGCCGCCCTGCGCGCGGCCGGCATCGCGGTGGGCCAGGACCTGGACGGGCTCACCGTGGCCCAGGCCGTGCAGCGGTTCGCGGCCGGCCAGATCACCTTTGCCGACCAGCCCAACAAGTGAGTTGCCCATGATCGTCGCAGTGGCCAGCGGCAAGGGCGGCACCGGCAAGACCCTGGTGTCGGCCTCCCTCGCTGCGGTCTGGGACCGGCCCCTGGTGGCCGTGGACCTGGACGTGGAGGAGCCCAACCTCCATCTCTTCCTGCGCCCCGAGCTGGACGAGGTGGAGGAGGTGGCGCTGGAGGTGCCGGTGGTGGACGAATCCCGTTGCACCCGCTGCCGGGCCTGCGTGGACCTGTGCCAGTACAAGGCCATCGCGCTCCTGGGCGAGCACCTGCTTGCCTTTCCGGAGATGTGCCACGGCTGCGGAGGCTGCCTGGGGATGTGCCCGGAGGGGGCCTTGTCTCCGGGCTCCCGGGTGCTGGGCACGCTGGAGCAGGGCCTGTGCGGCCCGTCCCGGTTCCTCATGGGACGCTTGCGGGTGGGCGAGGCCATGAGCCCGCCCCTCCTGCGCGCGGTCAAGGCCCGCCTGTCCCGGATGCTGGAGGCCGCGCCCGGGGACGCGGTCCTGGACGCCCCGCCCGGGGTGAGTTGCCCGGCCATGAACGCGGTCATGGACAGCGACGTGATCCTCCTGGTGGCCGAATCCACCCCCTTCGGGTTCCACGATTTTCGCCTGGCCCACCAGGCCTTCCTGCCCCTGGGCAAGCCCCTGGGGGTGGTGCTGAACCGGGCCGGCCTGGGAGACTCCTCGGTGCCGGACTACTGCGCCGAGCACGGCCTGCCGGTGCTGGCCGAGATCCCGTATTCCCGGGCCGTGGCCGAGGCCTACGCCCGGGGCCGGGTGGTGGCCGCCCTGAGCGACGAGCAGGCCGCGCTCTTCACCGGCCTGCGCAACGCCCTGCGCCGCCTGCATGCGGAGGCCGCCCATGCGTGAGATCGTGGTCATCAGCGGCAAGGGCGGCACGGGCAAGACCTCGCTCACCGCGGCCTTCGCCCACCTGGCCCAGGGCGCGGTGCTCTGCGACCTGGATGTGGACGCTCCGGACCTGCACATCCTGCTCGATCCCCGGCCCCGCCGCCGGGAGAACTTCATCTCCGGCCAGACCGCCGGCATCGACCCGGCCCTGTGCACGGGATGCGGCCTGTGCCGGGACGCCTGCCGCTTCACCGCCATCCGCCCCGCCAAGGGGGAGGCGACGGGCGTCCCGGCCGTGGACGCCCTGCGCTGCGAGGGCTGCACGGTCTGCGCCGCAGTCTGCCCGTCCGGGGCGGTTACGCTCACCCCGCGGCACTGCGGGGAGTGGGGGGTGAGCGACACCCGCTTCGGCCCCCTGGTGCACGCTCAACTCTTCCCGGGCCAGGAGAATTCCGGCCGGCTGGTCACCCTGCTCAAGCAGGAGGCCCGCCGCCTCGCCCTGGCCGAGGGCGCGTCCCTGGTGCTCTGCGACGGCGCGCCGGGCATCGGCTGCCCGGTCATCAGCTCCCTGGCCGGGGCCCATCTGGCGGTGGCGGTGACCGAGCCCACCCCCTCGGGCCGGCACGACCTGGAGCGGGTCTGCGGGGTGTGCGACCATTTCCGGGTGCCGGTGGCGGTCGTGGTGAACAAGCACGACCTGAACCCGGCCGAGGACGCCCGCATCGAGGCCTTCTGCGCCCAGCGCGGCTATGAGCTGGTGGCGCGGCTGCCGCACGACCCCCTGGTCACCGCAGTCATGGTGCAGCGCAAGGCGGTCACCGAACTGGCGGACAACGGCTTCACCCATTTCCTGCTCCGGGCCTGGCGGCGCATCGGCAAGTTGGCCGGCCTGGAGAACCACGCGGCATGATCCCACACACGGAGGAGTATCCATGGATCCCATCGTCATTGCCATTCCCTCGGAACTGCCCGGCGGGCTCGACGCCGAACTGGGCCAGCACTTCGGGCACTGCGCCCTGTACACCGTGGTCGTTGCCCGGGACGGCCAGGTGGTGAGCGTGGGCACCTTGCCCAACGTGCCCCACCAGCAGGGCGGGTGCATGGCCCCGGTGAACCACCTGGCGGGCAGCGGGGTGAACGTGCTCCTGGCCGGGGGCATGGGCATGCGGCCGCTCATGGGCTTCAACCAGGTGGGCATCGCGGTGTTCCACTGCAGCGGCGCGCCCAGCGTGGGCGCGGCCGTGGACGCCTTCCTGGCCGGGCAGCTGCCGGCTTTCGCAATGAATCACACCTGCGGCGGCGGCCAGGCCCCCGCGGCGCTCTAGGAGGGGTCATGCCCATCTACGAGGTGCGCTGCCCTGCCTGCGGGGCGGAGAGCGAGGTCCTGGCCAAGGCCGGCGAGGCCCTGCCTCCCTGCCCGGCCTGCGGCAGCCCCGCCACCGAGAAGCTCATGTCCGCGCCCAGCTCCCTGACCGGCAAGGCCGCGGGAGGCCTGCCCGGACCGGGGGACACCGGATGCTGCGGGAGTTCGCCGGGGCATGCGGGGTGTGCAGGGCCGGGATCGTGCTGCGGCCGGGGCCCGGCATGAGCCTGCGCATCGTGCTGGCCAGCCCGCGGGTCGTAGAACTGGCGGAGTTCGTGGCCGGGCTGGAGGCGGGCGGGGCGGAACTGGAGGTGTGCCCCAACGGGGCCTCGGCCCTGGACCGGGTACGGGCTGCGGCTCCTGCTCGGATGGTGGGCCTGGTGGTGGTGGATGGCGGACTGCCCGACCTGGCCGCGGCCGAGCTGGTGTGCGAACTGCTCGCGGTCAACGCCGCGGTCCAGACCGCGGTGCTCAGCCGCCTCTCCGACGAGGATTTCCACGCGGCGGCCGAGGGCCTGGGCGTCCTGGCCCGGGTGCCCTGGAGACCGAACCGCGACGACGCGGCAGCCCTGCTCGCCGCCCTCTGCGCCCTGCGCCCCTGACCGCACTGAGGCCCGGGATGGAGAAGGCCCCCTTCATCGGCTGCCTTCTCCCCCTACCTGCCCGCGGACATTTTCGCGCCGTGATCCGCCCGGCCGTCCTATGGCCGCCAAAAGAGAAAGGGGTTGGATGCACATCCAACCCCTTGTTCGTTCTGGTGGAGACGAAGGGACTTGAACCCTCGACTTCTGCCTTGCGAAGGCAGCGCTCTCCCAACTGAGCTACGTCCCCGTCAGTCCGGCAGCGCCGGAAGGAGGAATCCTATAGCCCCGCCCCGGGGGTTTGGCAAGGGGAAATGGCGGGGCCTATCCCAGGCCCAGCCAGTCCAGGAGCGCGGCGGCCCGGTGGGCGTAGGTGTGGTGGGCCAGGATGTGCGCGGACCAGGCCCGGATGAGGTCCTGCCGCCAGGCGGGCTCGGCCAGCACGCGCCGGGCCAGGCCCGGCAGCTCGTCGGCCCGGCGGAAGGCGATCTCCTGCACCAGTTCGGGGGGGAAGAGGTCCAGGCCCGGGCAGGCGTCGGTGAGGAGCAGCCCGCCCGCGGCCCACACGTCGAAATGGCGCTGGGTGAGGCCCGCGGGCAGGAGCAGGCCGTTCACGTTGAGCACCGCCCCGGCCCGGCCGTACACCGCGGCCAGGGGGCCGTAGTAGTCCACCGGCCCGCGCAGGTCGGTCCCCTGCGGGAGCAACTCCCGCCACCCCTGGTCCCCGAACACCGGGAGGGGCAGCCCGGCCGCGGCCGCAAGGCAGGCCGTGCGCCAGGCCAGGCCGGCCCGCTCCGCGCCGCATCCGGCGCGGCGCACCGCGTTGCCCGGCCAGAGCAGGGCGATGCCCAGTTCCTGGACCCACCAGTGGAATCCCGGCCGCTGCCCGGCCCGGAGCATGGCCAGGGCCTTGTCTTCATGGATGGAATCCGGGGCGCAGCCGGCAAAGAAGGCGTCCCGGTCCGGGAAGGCCGCGCGGCCCACGAACACCAGCCGCTCGTCCAAACCTGCGGCGGCCGGGGCCGGCCAGCGGGAGGCCGGGCCGAAGTGCCCGGGCCAGGCGGCCAGGGGCAGGTGCAGGAGGTTTCCGGCCCCGTGCTCACGCAGGCTGGGCAGGAAGGATGCGTCGGTCAGGGCCAGGGGCATGTCCTTCCAGTAGGCGGAGCGCAGCCCGGACAGCAGGTGGAAGGGGTTGTCCACGCACCAGGCCGCCACCGTGCTCCCGGCCGCGCGCAGCAGGTGGTACGTCTCACCCAGGGGGTCCAGGCCCGCGAAGTTTACGCTGAGCACCAGCTCCGGGACCTGGCGGCGCAGCAAATTGGGCAGCCGGGCGGCCAGCTCGGCCGGGGGCAGGGTGCGCACCGCGAACCCTTGGCCCTCCAGGGCTGCGGCCAGCTCCCGCACCAGGAGCCCGGTCTCGTCCCCGGGCAGGAGCGCGGTGCGCCGGGCCAGGGGCGCGGGCTCCAGGAAATGCGTGCGGCAGCGGGCGAAGAGCGGCCCCCAGAAGGAGGGGAAGAGCTTCATGCCCGGCCGGTACAGGTAGACCTCGCACAGGGAGAGCAGGGAGTCGGGCAGGTCGCCGGGCTCAACCCACGACCAGGTGCGGGGCACGGCGTCCGTCCAGGAAGCAGGCATCTGGGACTTGAAGTCTGGGTGCTCCATGCAGTATACGGCGCGACCCGGACCGGCCAGGTGGACGGCCTCGGCCGGGTCCGGACCCAGGCCCAGGAACAGCGCGGCCGTGCCCGCGCCCAGCCGCTCGAACTGCTCCGGCCCGCTGGGCGGGGTCAGGTCGCGGCCCAGTTCGGCCGTCACCCGCAGCCGAAGGGGGCGGCTCATGGCCGGCTCCCCGGCGGCCTTGGCAAGAACCCGTCCGGCACGTAGAGTCCCTCCGTCGCCATGAAGAAGTACCAAGACCACTATTTCAAGAAGGCCAAGCAGGACAACTACCCGGCCCGCTCGGTGTACAAGCTCCAGGAGCTGGACGCCAAGTTCAAGGTGCTGCGGCCCGGGGCGAAGGTGCTGGACCTGGGCGCCGCCCCGGGCTCCTGGACCCTGTTCGCGGCGCAGAAGGTGGGGCCCGCGGGCAAGGTCCTGGCCGTGGACCTGCAATCCACGGCC
>JAEXTU010000341.1 GCA_023453335.1 Pseudomonadota bacterium
CCGCGACCCGCTTGGCGTAGGCCCCGGCCAGGGTGGAGTACCGCTTGTAGGCGTCGTCCTTCTTGGGCTCCTCCACCTGGCTGTACCGCTCCGCGGCCTTGACCTGGTAGAAGTCGGCCACCCGGCGGTAGTGCGCCGCCACGGTCCGCACCGCTTGCTGGTGCTCCCGGTTGGTGTCCTCGATCCAGTGGGTGCAGTTCATCCGGAAGGCCTTGCCCTCCAGGTTGTCGTGCAGGAAGCGGCCCTCCAGGAGCTTGATGGCCAGGCGGGCGTCGCCCTCCTCGTTGTCCGCGAAGGCGTCGCGGATCTCCCGGAAGGTGAAGGGCTCGGGCTCCTCGGCCTGGCCCTTGGGCGCGCGCTTGGCCTTCTGCTCCGCGAGCCACTTCGCGTAGGCCTCGGCCTCGGCCGCGGCGGCCTCCTCCAGCTCCAGTCGCAGGGCGTCCAGGTCCATGTCGCTCATGGCCGCCCTCCCCCGGGCACGCAAACCCGGCCCGACCCGTGTCCTGCCCCCCTGCCACGTGCCACGCCTGACCGTGGAAGTAGCACGCGACGCGCGCCCGCCAAGGCCTGGAGCCGGTTTTTCACCTTTTCACTTTTTCCAATTATTCCCGTGCCCGAAACCGCCGGGGTTGGTTCGACCCCTGTCAGAGAAGCGCAGAGGAAGGACCCGCGACCGTAGACAGCGCAATCAGACCTTCTCGCCTGTATCCCCCAAAGGGAGCGCGAGGCGGCGGGATGGAAAGCGCAGCAAAAAAAGCGGGGAACTAGAAGAATGCAAACGGTAGCCTGGCGGTAGCCCAAAAAAATGGGTTGCCGCCAAAGATGACGACAACCCATTGAAATCAATGGTGGTCCCGACAAGATTCGAACTTGTGGCCTGCCGCTTAGGAGGCGGCCGCTCTATCCACCTGAGCTACGGGACCGGGAGGAGCACCGCATACATGGGCCGGCCGCCCAGGTCAACCGCCGCGAGCTGTCGGCATTTCCGGTGCAAACCCTTGCCATGGGGGAGCTTCGGGCTTAGTTAGGGGCATTCGGCGCGCCTGTCGCCGCGAGCATACATGCAAGCGAGGTCTTCCGATGAAGAGATACCGTCTGTTCCTGGCCGCCCTGGCGACGGCCCTGTTCCTGGCCACCCAGGCCTCGGCCGCCTCGGTGGCCGGCCTGCCGGTCTTCACCGACCTGGCCGAGAAGAGCGGCCCGGCCGTGGTCAACATCAGCACCGTCAAACTGGTCAAGGGCAACCAGCAGCTCCAGGACTTCTTCAAGTTCCACCGCAATCCGGGCGGCCAACGCACCCCCTTCGACGACTTCTTCGACCAGTTCGAGAAGTATTTCAAGCAGCGCCCCGACGCCGCCCCCCGCAAGCAACGCTCCCTGGGCTCGGGCTTCGTCATCTCCCAGGACGGCTACATCGTGACCAACAACCACGTGATCGCCGACGCGGATGAGGTGGAGGTCAACCTACAGGGCGCGGAAAAGCCCCTGCCCGCCACCATCGTGGGCCGCGACCAGGAAACCGATCTGGCCCTGCTCAAGATCGAGGCCGGCCGCGACCTGCCCGTGGTGAAGTTCGGCGACTCGGACAAGATGAAGGTGGGCGAGTGGGTCATGGCCATCGGCAACCCCTTCGGCCTGGACCACTCGGTTACCGTGGGCATCGTGAGCGCCAAGGGCCGGATCATCGGCTCCGGGCCCTTTGACGACTTCATCCAGACCGACGCATCCATCAACCCGGGCAACTCCGGCGGCCCGCTCCTGAACATGGACGGCGAGGTCATCGGCATCAACTCCGCCATCATCGCCTCGGGCCAGGGCATCGGCTTTGCCGTGCCCAGCAACCTGGCCCGCAAGGTCATCTCCCAGCTCAAGGAGAACAAGAAGGTTTCCCGCGGCTGGCTGGGCGTGACCATCCAGGACGTGGACGAGAACACCGCCAAGGCCCTGGACCTCAAGGAGGCCAAGGGCGCCCTGGTGGCCTCGGTCATCGAGGGCCAGCCCGCGGCCAAGGCCGGGATCAAGTCCGGCGACGTGATCACCCAAGTCAACGGCGACAAGGTGGACGACTCCAGCACCCTGTTGCGCCGCATTGCCGGCCTGGCTCCCGGCGACAAGGCCAAGCTCACCCTGTGGCGGGCCGGCAAGAGCGTAACCGTGACCGTCACCCTGGGCGAGCGCGACCTCAAGCAGATGACCCAGGCCCAGCCCCAGGAGAAGGAGGCCGCCGAGTCCTCCCTGGGCCTCTCCCTGCGGCCCATGCAGGAGAGCGAGGCCGAGGCCCTGGGCCTGGACAAGCCGCAGGGTCTGCTGGTCACCGCGGTGGCCGACGGCTCCCCGGCCCAGGCGGGCGACGTGCGCCCCGGCGACGTGATCCTCCAGGTCAACCAGCAGCCGGTGTCCACCGTGGCCAGATTCAAGGAGGTGCTGGAGGGCGACGCAGCCAAGAAGGGCGTGCTGCTCCTGCTCATCCAGCGCCAGGGCCAGAGCGTGTTCCGCACCATCACCCTGGCCAAGGACAAGCCCAAGGACAAGAAGTAGCTCCCGCATTCCGAACCGCACGGGGAGGGGCTTGCGCGGCCCCTCCCCTTTTTTCTTGCCAAGGCCCGGGCTTTGCGCCACACCTCGGCCATGCGCGAGACCGTGACCCTCACCGCCGGGTGCAAGGTGAATCTCACCCTGGCCATCACCGGCCTGCGGCCCGACGGATACCACGAACTGGACACCCTGTTCCTGCCCCTGCCCGAGCCGCACGACACCCTGGCCGTGGCCCCGGCCCCCCCGGGCACGGGGCTGCCGCTCACCTGTTCGGTCCCCGGCCTGGCCGGGCCGTCCAACACCCTGGCCGCGGCCCATGCGGCCTGGGCCGCGGCCACCGGCCTGGCCCTTGACCTGGCGGTGCGCCTGGACAAGGGCATCCCCATGGGCGCGGGCCTGGGCGGCGGGAGCGCCGACGCCGCGACCCTGCTCCGGTTCCTGAACGACTGCGCAGGGGAGCGCGGCCTGGGCCCGGCCGCCCTCAACCGGCTGGCCGCGGGCGTGGGCGCGGACGTGCCCTTTTTCCTGGAGGACCGGCCGGCCAGGGGCCAGGGTATCGGTGTGCGCCTCGCCCCGGCCGACCCCGGCCTGGCGGGCCTCACCCTGCTTCTGCTCTGCCCGGACGAGGCGGTGAACACCGGCTGGGCCTACCGGTCCTGGGACGCCCTGCCGCCCTCGCAAAAAACCCCGCCTCCGGCCGCGGCCGAGTTCTTGACATGGGCTGCGGGCGGGGATAAAAGGTCCCCTTGCTTTTTTCGCGCTTGCCTGTGGAACAGCTTCGAAAACGCGGTTTTTCCGGCTCATCCCGGGCTGCGGCGGCTCAAGGAAGAACTGCTCCGCCGCGGCGCAGGCGGAGCCTGCCTGAGCGGGAGCGGATCCAGCCTCCTGGGCCTGTTCCGGGACACGACCCAGGCCGAGCGCGCCGCAGAGGCGTTTTCGAGGGAGGGCGTGACCGCCTTCGTGCACCGAGTGTG
>JAEXTU010000367.1 GCA_023453335.1 Pseudomonadota bacterium
GGCCACGCCCATGTCCTCGGCCACCAGCTCGTCCAGCCACAGCCAGCGGCCCGGGGGGGTGGGCTGGGCGATGAGCGCGGCCGGGGTCAGGCCGAAGTCCAGGCCCACGGCCAGGGGGACCCCGGCCACCGGCGCCAGGTCCCCGGCCGGGCAGTGCAGGGCGTCCACGTACTCCGGGAACACCGGCCGGCCGTCGCAGGTGAACCCGTACTGGGCGCAGTGGTAGACCCGCACGTGGTCGGCGGAGCGGCCGCAGGCCGCGCGGCCGTAGTAGTCCCGGGGCAGGTTGGCCAGGTTCTCGGCCGCGGGGTTGGGGCAAAAAGCGCCCTTGTCTTCCAGGAGCCCGCCCGGCTGGCGGAAGAAGGCCCAGCCCGGGGGCCGCTCCAGCTCGGCCAGGCGGTACCACCAGTGGTCGGTGTCCGGGGGGTTGGTGTCCAGGATGAGCCCGGCCCAGGTGGCCCCGCCCTCGCGCCGGGCCGGGAAGCGGCCCACCCGGTCGGCCAGGGCGTCCACGATGGCGCGGGGCAGCTCCCGGGCCTCGTTGACCCAGGCCCCGGTCAGCTCCAGGGACAGGAGCTTCTTCACGTCCGCCGGGGAGTCCAGGGCCCGGAACAGCACCTCGGTCTGCACGTCCTCGAAGCGCAGGCGATGCACCATCTCGGTCTTCAGGTAGTGGCCGAAATATCTGCTCCCGAACCAGTCCAGCCAGGTGCGCAGCGCGGTGTCCCGCAGTTCGCGCACGGTGTTGCGGATCACCGCGAAGCGGGTGCGGCGCACCCCGTCCGGCCCCGGGGCCTGCTCCCGGGCGCGGCGCAGGAGCTCCACGCACATGGCCGTGGACTTGCCCGAGCCCACCGGCCCCATGACCCCGCGGATGAAGGCCTCCGAGGCGTGGAACCGGGCCAGGGTGGGCAGGGCCACGTACTCCAGGAGCCGAGTCTTTCCGGACAGGCCGGGCCGGCAGGAGCGGGCCGGACGGCCCGCCCTACACGCCGGCGTCATCGCCGTCCTCCCGGCCATCAGCGCCCTCCGCTCCGTCCGCGCCATTCTGCTCCGGGTCCCCATCCCGGGCCTCGCCCTCCAGGTTGAAGACCAGGGACACGGTCTCGCCGGGGTCGTCCTCCGCGCCGGGCTCCGGAGCGCCCAGGCCCAGGTGGCGGGCCAGGCGGTCCAGGGCCGCGCGCTTGTCCCAGAACTTGTACTTGCGGCGCACCGTGGTCTCGCCGCTCTTGGTGGTGGACTCCACCACCTCCATGGCGGCCAGGGCGCGGGCGGTGTCCTCGTCCAGGCGGTGGGGGGGCAGGGGCTCGCCGTCCGGGCCGTAGACCGCGCGGGGGTCGGCAAAGGCGATGCGCGCCTCCTCGGCCAGCACCCGGCCGGGGGTGATCTCGGGTCCGGTCACGGCAGGTCCTCCCTCGCCTCCAGCCGGGCCAGGCGCTCGGCGTGGTCGCCGGTGCGCTTCCACAGCTCGTCCACCTCGGTGCGGGTCACGTAGTCCTTGGCCAGGGAGACCTGGCAGGCGTGGTGCACCTGCTCGAAGCGGTCCAGGCGCGCCTCGTAGCGGTCGAAGCGGCGGTGGATGAACCAGGCGGTGAGCCCGAAGGCCAGGAACACGGCCACGGGCGTGGCCAGGGCCGCCCAGTCCATCAGCGCGGCCCCCGGTCCGGCCGGCTCCAGTCCAGCCGGACCGCGCCCTTGTCAAAGGCCGAGCGGCCGATGAAATAGTAGCCGAACACGTAGGTGGCCAGCTCGGTGAGGGCCTTGTACCGCTCGGTCGTGGCCGCGGGGCCGAAGCCCTCCCAGAACTGGGCCAGGATCACGGTGGCGGCCAGGGCCAGGAGCACCAGGGGCCGGCAGTTCTTGGACAGCCAGGAGTCGGAGCCCATGTCCGCCGCGTGCCGGGCGGTGAGCTGGGCGCCGAAGTCCCGCTCCGCCGCCAGCTGCAATTCCAGGATGCGCTCCTGGTGGGGATAGAGGAGCGCGGCCAGCCTCTCCTGCTGCTCCGGGGTGGCCGCGCCGCCCGCCAGCAGGCCGCCCACCTCCCGGGCCAGGTCGCCGGCGGCCTTGACGCCCGCCGGCGTCTCCTTTCCGAAGATGCGGGCCACGCCGGCCCAGAGGGCGGGCAGGGCCGAGAGCAGGCCGAGGCCTGCGCCGATGAGGGGGAGCATGGGGCCTCCTTTCCGGGCCGGGCCCGGGTTTCCCCTCCCCCGCCGCGGGGGCGGCGCCGCCCCCACCCTAGCCCGGGAAAACCGGGCCGGCCGGAACGGACCTAGGAAGGACCTGCAAAGAGACGCAACGGGACGCGGATTGGGGATTGACGGGGTACAGGGAGGAAGCAGGGCGATTCTACAGAAGAGCGCCGTACCAACGCGGGAGCAGGGCTCTTTTCCGTAGGGGCGATTCACGAATCGCCCGGCAGGCTGGGCGCGCGGGCGCGGGCTTCTCGGCTCAGGAGGGAACCTGCTTCAGCAGATGCGCAGGGGGGAGTCGTCGCGGATCAGGGCCTCGGCCTGGTCCACGGGGACCGGGCGGGAGAAGAGGTAGCCCTGGGCGAAGTCGCAGCCCAGTTCCCGAAGCAGCAGGCACTGGGCGTTCTGGTCCACGCCCTCGGCCACCACCTTGAGGTTCAGGCTGTGCGCCAGGCTCAGGATGGAGCGCACCAGGACCTGGGTCTCGGGCTCGGTGCCGAACACCGAGATGAAGCTGCGGTCGATCTTGAGGATGTCCACCGGGAACCGCTGCAGATAGGAGAGCGAGGAGTACCCGGTGCCGAAGTCGTCGATGGACAGGTGCACGCCCAGCCGCCGCAGCTTGGTGAGCATGTCCACCGCGGTCTCGGCGTTGTCCATCAGCACGCTCTCGGTGATCTCCACCTTGAGCTTCTCCGGGTCCGCGCCGCTCTGCTCCACGATCTGCTGCATGACCTGCACCAGGTTGGGCTGCATGAACTGCTTGGGCGAGAGGTTCACCGCCACGGCGGGCGCCGACCCGTTGCCGAAGGCCTTCTGCCAGGTGCTGATCTGGGTGCAGACCGTGCGGAACACCCACTCGCCCAGGCCGAAGATGAGCCCGGTGTCCTCGGCCAGGGGGATGAACTCCACCGGCCCCACCAGCCCCAACTGGGGGTGGAGCCAGCGCACCAGGGCCTCGAACCCGGCCAGGCGGCCGGAGGCCACGTCGATGATGGGCTGGTAGTACATGGTGAATTCGTCGCGCACCAGGGCCTTGCGCAGGTCGCTCTCCAGCTCCAAGAGGTGCAGGGCCTCGTCGTGCATCTTCTGGTTGAAGACCTTGAAGCGGGCCTTGCCCTGCTCCTTGGCCTTGTACATGGCGGTGTCCGCGTCGCGCAGGATGAGCTCCGAGGTCTCGTACCCCTCGGTGATGAGCACGATGCCGATGGAGGCCGAGGTGCGCACCTCGTAGCCGGACAGATCGTAGGGCCGACCGATGTCGTCCAGGATGCGCTTGGCGATCTTGATGGCCTCGCGGGGGGCGGCGAGGTCCTCCAGGAGCACGGCGAACTCGTCGCCGCCGAAGCGGGCCACGGTGTCCAGGTCGCGCACGCACAGGGCCAGGCGCTCGGACACGGTGGTGAGCAGCTGGTCGCCGATCCCGTGCCCCAGGCTGTCGTTGATGACCTTGAAGCGGTCCAGGTCCATGTAGATGACCGCGAAGATGTAGTCCTTGCGCCGCACCCGGCGGTGCATGGCCATGGTCAGGCGATCCAGGAACAGGGCGCGGTTGGGCAGGCCGGTCAAGGGGTCGTGGTAGGCCTGGTGCTCAAGGCGGGCCTGGGCCTCCTTGCGCGCGGTGATGTCCTCCACCGAGCCCTCGTAGAACAGCACCTCGCCCTTTTCGTCGCGCACCGCGCGGGCGTTCTGGGAGATCCAGATGATGCGGTCGTCCTTGCGGCAGACCTGGGACTCGAAGCCCAGCACCTCGCCCTGGGCCAGCATCAGGGAGCGGAACTCCCGGTCCCGGCCCTCCTCCTCGAACAGGGTCACGTTCTCGTCGTTGAGCGCGGCCATGAACTCCGCGGGAGAGGCGTAGCCGAAGATGCGGGCCATGGCCGGGTTGGCCTCCACGATGGTGCCGTCGGGCGCGGCCGAGAAGATGCCCTCGATGGCGTTCTCGAACAGGCCGCGGAACTTGAGCTCGGCCGCGCGCAGGGCGCGCTCGGCGTGCTGGCGCTCGTCCACCTCGAGGGTGAGGCGCTTGTTGGCCGCGGAGAGCTCGGCGGTGCGCTCGGCCACCCTCGCCTCCAGTTCGTCCCGGGCCTGGCGCAGGGCGATCTCCACCTGCTTGCGCGGGGTGATGTCGCGCACCATGGCCAGGACGTTCACGTCGCCCTGCAGGTTGACCACTGCCAGGGAGACCTCGGCCGGGAACACGCTGCCGTCGCTGCGCCGGGCCGCCAGCTGCAAGGTGTGCGCGCACTCCTTGCCGGTGACGCCCGCGCCCGGCGCGGGCAGGGCGCAGGCGTCCAGGCCGGCGTCGGCCAGGAGCTTGTCCATCTCCAGGCCCAGCAGGCTCTCCAGGCCGGTGTCCAAAACGTCGCGGGAGCTGGCGCCCAGCATGTCCAGGAGCGCCGTGTTCACCTGCACCACGGTGCCGTCGCGCTCGGCCACGATGAGCCCGTCCGCCAGGTTGTTCACGATGGCGGTGAGGTAGGCCAGCGCCCCCTGCAACTCGCCGGTGGCGCTGGCCACCCGCTGCTCCAGCTCGGCGATGAGCCCGGCCAGTTCCTGGGCCGTGGAGGTGAAGGCCCGGGCCAGTTCGCCCACCTCGTCCTGGCGCTTGGTGTGGAAGACGGCCGAGAAGTCGTGCGCCCGCACCCGGCGGGCATAGGCGGTGAGCGCGGTCAGGGGGCCGGTGATGTTGCCCAGGAACACCCAGGCGGTGCCCACGCAGACCAGGAACACCGCCAGGGTGACCATCTGCTGGCTCACGATGGCCCGCAGCGTGTCGCTGCGCACCACGTCCAGGTCCATGCCCACGGCCACGTACCCGGCCTGGCCGGCCAGCACCGGCGCGGCGGCCTGCAGATAGCGGTCCCCGGGCAGGCGCTCCAGCACGTAGTCCGCGCTGCCCTGCATCCGGCCGGGCAGGCCGGCCAGCTGGTCGGCCACCTCGTCCGGCATCCGGGGCACGAAGGTGTGGGCCAGGATGGCGCCCGAGCTGTCCAGGGCCACGGCGTAGGCCACGCCGCCGATCTCGGCGTACTGGTCCAGCACGGACTGGAGGGAGGCCGCGTCGTGGGCCAGGAAGGCCACCTCCCCGGTGCCGGCCAGGCTGCGGACCATGGCCACGGCCTTGCCGCGGAACTCCTCCTGCAGCCGGTCGTGCAGGCCGAGCGCCGACACCGCGGCCCCGGCCGCGGCCAGCAGGCCGAAGGCCGCCAGCATGAAGAGCATGGCCTTCCGGAACAGCCGTGATACGGGCATGCAAAGCCTCCCGCCCCGTACAGTACAGGCCGGAAGGTTTTTTTACAACGCCCCGGAGTGAGCAAAACTACGCATGATTGAACGGAATTCAGGAGCGAGGGCAAAGTTGGCCCGCCATGCCTTGACACCCCCTCCCCCCCGGCCTAAGAGCGGGGAGCTTGTTATTTCAGCCGGATGGAGGTGGTTGTGGGGGACTTCTTCATGCTGGGCATGGGCAGCGGCGAGATGGCCTTGGCCTATTGGCTCTCCATCCTCTCCGCGGTTTTCTGCGTGGCCTGGGGCGCGCTCAACTGGAACCGGGGGGGCGAGGGCGAGGGGCCGGAGGAGCGCAAGCACCGCCGCCGGGCGCGGCCCAAGCGGGGCGGCGGGGAGGGGCGGCCGTGACCGTCAAGTACCTCACCATCCTGGCCTATTTGGGCGTGGTCTTCTACCTGGGCTTCCTGGGCTGGCGGCAGACCAAGGAGGCCACCGACTACCTGCTGGCCGGCCGCAAGATGCGGGCCATGGTCATGTCCCTGTCCTACGGGGCCACCTTCATCTCCACCTCGGCCATCGTGGGGTTCGGCGGGGTGGCCGGGGCCTTCGGGTTCCCGCTCATGTGGCTGACCTTCGCCAACATCGCGGTGGGCATCTTCCTGGCCATGGCGGTCATCGGCAAGCGGGTGCGGCGCATGGGCCTGGCCCTGGACAGCCACACCTTCCCGGAGCTGCTCGGCCGGCGCTACCGCTCCCGCTTCCTGCAGGGCTTCTCGGCCCTGGTGGTGTTCCTGTTCATCCCAGTCTACGCCGCGGCGGTGCTCATCGGCATCGCCCGCATGGTGGAGGTCTCCCTGGGCCTGGACTACAACCTGGCCCTGCTGGGGTTCACCCTGATCCTGGCCCTGTACGTCATCACCGGCGGGCTCAAGGCGGTCATGTACACCGACGCCTTCCAGGGGCTCATCATGATGGCCATGATGCTCATCCTGGCCTGGGTCACCTACAGCAAGCTGGGCGGGATCATCCCGGCCCACCAAACCCTCACCGACATGGTGGCCCTGGTGCCGGACAAACTGAAGGCCGGGGGCATGATCGGCTGGACCCAGGGCGCGCGCTTCGCCTCGCCCATCGGGCTCACCATCTACACCACCATCGTGTACGGGGTGGGCATCGGGGTGCTGGCCCAGCCCCAGCTGGCGGTGCGGTTCATGACCGTGCCCAGCGACCGGGAGCTGAACCGCGGGGTGGTCTACGGCGGGATATTCATCCTGCTCATGGTGGGGGTGGCCTACGTGGTGGGAGCCCTGTCCAACGCCATCTTCTACCAGGATTACGGCAAGATCGCGGTGCAGATGGCCGAGGGCAACCTGGACAAGGTGGTGCCCATCTACATCGAGAGCGTCATGCCCCCCTGGTTCTCCACCCTGTTCCTCATGGCCATGTTCGCCGCGGCCATGTCCACCATCTCGGCCCAGTACCACGTGGGCGGCACCTCGCTGGGGCACGACTTCTGCGTGCGCGCGGCCGGGTGGGTCAAGGACGGCAAGAGCGGCACCTTCAAGATCACCCAGCTGGGCGTGGCGGCCACCATCGGGCTCACCCTGGTCTGGGCCTGGTATCTGCCCGAGAGCATCATCGCCCGGGCCACGGCCTTCTTCTTCGGCCTGTGCGCCGCGGCGTTCCTGCCGGCCTACCTGCTCGGGCTGTACTGGAAGCGGGTGAACCGGCCCGGGGCCATGGCCTCCATGCTGGCCGGGTTCGCGGGCTCCATGTTCTGGCTGCTCTTCATCAACGAAAAGGAGGCCAAGACCATGGGCCTGTGCCAGGCGCTCTTCGGCGCGCCCACCCTGCTGTCCGGCGCGGCCAAGGGGACCTGGGTGTGGCTCCTGCAGTGGGTGGACCCCAACATCCCGGCCCTGCCCCTGTCCCTGGCGGTCTGCATCCTGGTCAGCCTGGCCACCCGCCCCATGGACCCGGCCCACGTGGAGCACTGCTACAAGCACATCGGCTAGCCGGCTTTTTCGAAAGGACGCAGGAAGACGGGCGATTCGTGAATCGCCCCTACATAACCCGGGCCGCGCTGCCGCCTGGGCCTTGCCTTTTCCCGTAGGGGCGGTTCGCGAACCGCCCTCTTCTCCTGCCCATCGCCCCGCCAAACCTCTCGCCCTGCCGCGCGGGCAGGCCCCTCTTCCGGAGGGGCGATTCACGAATCGCCCGGCA
>JAEXTU010000376.1 GCA_023453335.1 Pseudomonadota bacterium
GGGCGCATGGCCGGGGCGCCCCGGCCCGCGGCCGCGACCAGGCCCGCCAGGAGCAGGGCCGCGGCCAGGGCGCCCAGGGACAGGGCCAGGGAGAGCCGGGGCCGGGGCAGGGCCAGGAGCACCAGGCCCCCGCCGAGCACGGCCAGGGCCTCGCTCTCGCCCACCAGGCCGAAGAGCGCGACGGCATGGAACACGGCCAGGCCGCCGATCAGGCCGGATGCCGCCCTAAAAAGACCTTGTTTTTTTAAAAAAAACCACACGTTATCGAACCTTCTCAAGGAATGCGGTCAGTCCGGTCAGGACCGACCCCTTGAAACACCTTGGTTTTTTTAAAAAAATACGACATGTTATCGAACCGTTTCAAGATAGGCGGCCAATCCGGTGAGGTCTGGCATCCAGTCGCAGGGGGCCGGGAACTCGCCGATGCCCAGGAAGCGCGTGCCCACCCGGCGGGCGGCGTCCAGGTCCGTGCCGCTGTCCCCGACCATGAGCACCGCCTGGGCCGGCGCGCCGCACTCGGCCACGATGCGGGCCAGGTTCTCGGCCTTGGGCGTGGGCGAGCCGTAGATGCCCCGGAAGTAGCCGGTGAGGTCCATGTGGTCGAAGATGAAGGCCAGCTCCAGTTCCGGCGCGCCCGAGCATACGTAGAGCGGCCGGCCGCCGGGGTTGGACTCCAGGAACTCCCGCGCCCCGGGGATCATGGGAGCCTTCAGCAGGGCGTCCAGGCAGGCCGCGGTGAAGCGCTTGTCCAGGGTCGTGCTCTCGGCCTCGGTGATCTCCCGGCCCAGGCGCTCCCGGTAGAAGTGGGCGAACTTGGCGTAGCGGGAGACCCCGCCGTGGGCCAGGTGGTAAGCCACCATGAAGTCCGCGGCCTCCTGCCCGTGCTCGGCAAAGAGCGAGGCAAAGGCCCGGGTCTTCACGTCCACCGAGTCCAGGAGCACCCCGTCGCAGTCGAAGACGATGATCGCGATGGACATGGCTAGTCCGTCTCCAACGCGGCCAGCAGGTTCTTCACCGCGTCGGTCTCCATCTTGGCCCGGCCCTCCCGGGCGTAGGACCCTATGTGTGGGGTGAGGATGGCGGTCTCCAAGGCGGCCAAGGGGCCGGCGTAGGGCTCGGCATTGAAGCAATCCACGGCCGCGCCGGCCAGGTGGCCGCCGGCGAGCGCCCGGGCCAGGGCGTCCTCGTCCACCAGCCCGCCCCGGCCGCAGTTGATGAGCCAGGAGCCGGGCCGCATGGCGGCCAGCTCGGCCTCGCCCAGCACCGCGCAGCCGGAAGCGGGCTTGGAGCAGTGCAGGGTCAGGATGTCCGCCCAGGTCAGGAGTTCCGTGAGGTCCAGGCAGCGGGCGTAGAGGGGGCAGGCGCTGATGGGGTGCACGTCGGCGTAGCCGATCTCGCAGCCCAGGCCGGCGAAGAGTTCGGCGGTGGCCTGGCCGATGCGGCCGAAGCCCACCACACCCACCTTCTTGCCGGCCAGCAGGTTGCCCATGCGCTTCTTCCAGGTCCCGCCGCGCAGCTCGCGGTCCATGCGGGTGACGTGGCGCAAGAGGTCCAAAGCTAGGCCCACGGTGAGCTCGGCCACGGCCCGGGTGGGGCCGAAGGGGGTGTTCAGGACCTTGATGCCCAGGTTGCGGGCCGCGGCCTGGTCCACCGAGTCCATGCCCACCCCGCAGCGGGACAGGACCCGCAGGTCGGGCAGGGCCTTGAACACCGCGGAATCATAGGTCTCGGTGCCGGCGATGACCCCGGCGCAGCCCGTGAGCAGGGCGATGGTCTCCTCGGGCCTCAGCTTGCGGCCCAGGGTGTTCAGGACGATCTCGCAGCCGGCCTGCTCCAGCAGGTCCAGGGGCTCCCGGCTGAACTCGGCGAAGCTGCTCGTGGTGATGGCGATGCGCATGTGGACTCCTTGCGAGGGCGCAATAACAAAGAAAGGGGCCGGGTTCAAACCCGGGAGGGGGCCAGGCGCTGCACGGCCTGGCCGAACAGGATGAGGCCCAGGCCCCAGTAGGTGGAGGCCAGGATGGCCTCGCCCACCAGCAGGTGGATGAGCAGGAGCGAAACCAGGGGCGAGAGGAAGATGAGGTTGGCCACCCGGGCGGTGCTCGCGGTGAGCTTGAGCGCAGTGAGCCACAGGGCGAAGGTGAGGCCCATCTCGAACAGGCCCACGTAGGCCGCGCCGGCCAGGCCCCGCCAGTCCGGGATGCGCAGGCCCAGGGCCAGGTTGGCGGCCAGCACGAAGGCCGTGCCGCACACGAAGTTCTGGAAGAGTCCGGCCACCGGGTCGCGGGAATCCCTAGTGTTGAGGATCCAGTACAGGGCCCAGAGCACGGTGCTGCCCAGGGCCAGGCCCACGCCCAGAGGCGAGGCAAAGGACAGGCCGGTGAGGTCCCCCCGGGTGGAGATGACCACCACCCCGGCATAGCTGACCAGGAGGGCGGCCAGGTCCGCCCAGCGCAGCCTCTGGCCGAGCAGGGGCACGGCCAGGAGCGACAAGGCCACGGCCCAGGTGTAGTTCAGGGGCTGGGCCTCCTGGGCGGGCAACAGGTCGTAGGACCAGAACAGGACCAGGTAGTAGAGGAAGGGGTTGAGGAACCCGAGCTTGGCCGCGGTGCTCCATTCCTGCCGGGCGCCGCGGGCCAGGCCCAGCTTGCCCGAGGCGGCCAGGACCCCGGCCAGGGCCAGACAGGACACCGCCGAGGCGTAGAGGAGCAGTTCCGGCGGGGTGAGATAGCGCAGGGAGAGCTTGAAGGCCGAGGCCACCGTGGACCACAGGGCCACCGTGGCCAGGGCGCAGGCATAGGCCTTGCCCTGGCGGGTCAACTAGATCACCACCCGCTGCCGGATGTATTCCACGGCTTCCTCGGGGGTGTCCACCAGGGCGAAGAGGGCTGTGTCGCGTTCGCCGGCGAAGCCGCGGGCGATCATGGTCTTCTGGATCCAGTCCAGGAGCCCGCTCCAGTAGTCGCGGGAGTAGAGCACCACCGGGAAGGGCTTTATGCGCCGGGTCTGGATGAGGACCAGGGCCTCGAACAGCTCGTCCAGGGTGCCGATGCCGCCGGGCATGACCACATAGGCCACCGCGTACTTCACGAACATCATCTTGCGCACGAAGAAGTAGCGGAAGTCGCAGCGGGTGGTCATGAAGGGGTTGGGGGCCTGCTCGAAGGGCAGGTGGATGTGCAGGCCCACCGAGTCGCCGCCCGCATCGCGCGCGCCCCGGTTGCCGGCCTCCATGATGCCCGGGCCGCCGCCGGTGATGACCTGGTAGCCGGCCTCCACCAGGAGCTTGCCCAGGCGTTCGGTCTCGGCGTAGAGCGGGTCCTCGGGCTTGACCCGGGCCGAGCCGAAGATGGACACCCCGTGGGTGATCGGGCTCAGGGTCTCGAACCCGTCCACGAATTCGGCCATGATCTTGAACAGCCGCCAGCTCTCCTGGGTGGACAGGCTGTCGATGACGAACTGTCGGTTGTCGCGCATGGGCATGCTTTCCCCCCGTTCTTTACAGGCCGCGGCGTGGTGCGTATGGTCGGCCGTCCGCGCGGCAGGCCCGGGGTATCGCATTATCCGCGTCCGAAGGCAATCCGCGCGGCAATTCCGCCCTTTCCGTGAGGTTCCATGAAAGTCACCTTCCTGGGTGCGGCCCAGACCGTCACCGGCTCGTGCTACATGCTGGAGTGTTGTGGCAGGCGTTTCTCGGTGGACTGCGGCATGCACCAGGGCCACCCCGACGTGGAGGCCCGCAACCGCGATACCAAGCTCTACCGGCCTACGGACATCGACTTCATCCTCATCACCCACGCCCACATGGACCATTCGGGGCTTCTGCCCAACATGGTCAAGAACGGGTTCAAGGGCCCCATCTACTGCACCCCGCCCACCAAGGAGCTCCTGGAGATCATGCTTCTGGACAGCGCCAACATCCAGGAGATGGAGGCGGAGTGGAAGGGGGCCAAGCGCGCCCGCCGCGGCATGAACGGGTTCGACGCCCTGTACACCACCCGCGACGCCGAACGCACCATGGGCTTCTTCAAGGCCGTGGACTACAACCAGCCCTTCTCCCCGGCCCCGGGCATCACCGTGACCTACATGGACGCCGGCCACATCCTGGGCTCGGCCTTCATCGAGATCGTGGTGGAGGAGAACGGAACCACCTCCACCATGCTCTTCTCCGGCGACCTGGGCCGGCCCAACCAGCTCATCGTGCGCGACCCCAGCATCGTGACCCGGGCCGACACCCTGTTCCTGGAGTCCACCTACGGCGACCGCAACCACAAGGACGAGTCCTCTAGCCGCCAGGAATTGGCCGAGGCCATCGCCTACGCCCACAAGAACCGGGAGAAGGTGCTCATCCCGGCCTTTGCCGTGGAGCGCACCCAGGAGATCCTCTACTGCCTGCACCTCCTGGAGAAGGAGGGCAAGCTGCCCGCGGACATGCCGGTGTACGTGGACAGCCCCCTGGCCATCCAGGCCACCGAGGTCTTCCAGCGCAACACCCGCTACTTCGACCAGGAGGCCCAGGACATGCTGGCCCGGGGCGAGGACCCCCTGAAGCTCAGGAACCTGCGCTTCACCCTGCGCCGGGAGGAGAGCCAGGAGATCAACACCACCGACGGCCCGGCCATCGTCATCGCCGGCAGCGGCATGTGCAACGCCGGCCGCATCAAGCACCACCTGCGCCACACCATCTGGCGGCCCGGGGCCGCGGTGGTGTTCGTGGGCTTCCAGGGCAAGGGCACCCCTGGCCGCAAGATCGTGGACGGCGCCACTCACGTGCGCCTGCACGGCGAGGACGTGCTCATCAAGGCCAAGGTCTTCACCATCGGCGGGTTCTCGGGCCACGCCGGCCAGAGCCAGATACTGGACTGGCTCTCGCACTTCGCCAACCCCGCCATGCAGGTCTACCTGGTGCACGGCGAGAACTCGGCCCAGGAGACCCTGGCCACGCTCATCCGCGAGAAGTTCCATCTGGCGGTGCAGGTCCCCTCCTACCTGGAGGAGTGCACCCTGGTGCCCGGCAAGGCCCCGGTGGTGGCCATGCACGAGGAGAAGGCCCATCCCCAGGTGGACTGGGAGTTCCTGCTGCGGGAGACCGACACCAAGCTGGCCGAGCTCAAGAAGCGCCTGGACGCGGTCAAGACCAAGCCCTGGGTGGACCAGGTGGAGCTGCGCGACCGCCTGGCCGAGGTGAACACCGCGCTGCTCAAGCTGGTGTCCCAGGTCTAGCGACCTATGAGAATCATTGCCGGACGCTGGGGAGGCCGGGCCATCCGGTCGGTGTCCGGTCCGGGGTACCGCCCGGCCACCGGCAAGGTGCGCGGGGCGGTGTTCTCCATGCTGGAGGCGCGGGGCCTCGCCTGGCCCGGGGCGCGGGTGGCCGACCTGTTCGCGGGCAGCGGCAGCCTGGGCCTGGAGGCCCTGTCCCGGGGCGCGGCCTTCGCCCTGTTCGTGGAGTCGGCCTAGGCGGCGGCCGCGGCCATCCGGTACACCCTGGCCGACCTGGGCGCGCCCCGGTCGGCGGCCGCGGTCAAACAGGCCGACGTGTTCAAGGTGCTCGCGGAGCGGCCGGCCCGGCCCTACGACGCCCTCTTCGTGGACCCGCCCTACGGCCAGGACCTGCTCCTGCCCGCCCTGCGCCAGCTGGTGGACAAGGGCTGGCTGGCCTCGGGCGGGTTCCTGCTGGCCGAGGCCGAGGCCGGGCTTGACCTGGACCCGGACGGAGTGCATCCCGGACTGGAACTCGCAACCGACCGGCTCTACGGCCAGACGAGGATAGTGCTATGGACAAGACGCACGACGTGACCGCCATCTACCCCGGCACCTTCGACCCCCTGACCATGGGCCACGTGAGC
>JAEXTU010000235.1 GCA_023453335.1 Pseudomonadota bacterium
ACCTTGAGCCGGTAGTAGAGGTCCTCCCGGAAGGAGCGGGCCTCGATCAGGGCCTTGAGGTCCGCGTTGGTGGCGGCGATGAGCCGCACGTCCACGTCCTGCTCCGCATCGCTGCCCAGGGGCTTGACCTTGCGCATGGCGATGGCCCGCAGGAGGGACTGCTGCACCCGGGCCGAGGCGGACTGGATCTCGTCCAGGAACAGGGTGCCGCCGTGCGCCTCCAGGAACGCGCCCTTGCGGTCGCTCTTGGCCTCGGTGAAGGCCCCCTTCACGTGGCCGAACAGGGTGTCCAGGAGCAGGTTCTCGTCCAGCTCCCCGCAATTGATGGAGATGAAGGGCCGGCCGGCGCGGCGGGACAGCCGGTGCACGGCCTCGGCCGCCAGCTGCTTGCCGGTGCCGGTCTCGCCCACGATGAGCACGTCCACGTCCACCTGGCCGGCCTTGGCGATCTCCGACTTGAACTGCTCCATGGTCCGGCCCTGGCCGATGATCTCGGGAATGGGGTCGGCCCCGCCGATGCGGGCGGGCTCGGCGTCGTCCAGGGCCGCGGGCTCCTTGAGGGCCACCGATTCGATGGCCAGGTCCTTGGCCCGGATCTCCTCGATCTGGGCGCGGATGGTGCCCAGGAGGGAGTTGAGCGCCTCCTGGATGAGCCCGGCCTCGTGGCCGCTGGCTTTGCGCAGCCGGATGTCGTCCAGCCGTCCGGTGGCCTGGATCTGCTTCACCTCGCGGGCCAGCTCCAGCAGGGAGCGGGTGGTGGTCCGGGCCACCAGCACGATGATGAGGGTGAGGGCCACCGCGGCCACCAGGATGATGACGAACATCACGTCCAGGTGGCGGTAGCCGGCCAGCACCGTGAGCTTGCTGCGGTCCAGGAAGGCCACCCCGCCGAAGACCATGGGCTCCTTGCCCGGGGCGGTGCTCAAGCGTACCGGCGCGTACGCCAGGAAAAAGGCGGACTCCGTGTCGTTCTCCAGGGAGCTCCCGGCCACCCGGATGACGCCCTGTTGCCCTGCGGCCACGTCCTCCACCATGGTCCAGTGCCGGGTTTCCTCGGCCAGGGGCCGGAAGGCCGAGGGCATGCCCGGGCGGCCCAGGGTGCCCTGCTGCCCGGCTCGCACCTGCACCGTGGCCAGTTCGGCATCGGGCAGGGCCAGGGACTCGGACTGGAACAGGACCCATCCCTCGGGGTCGAAGAAAAAGGAGAAGCGGGCCAGTTCCGGGTTGCGGGCAAAGGCGAAGATGGGGGCCTTGTCCGACATGTACAGGGAAAGGATGTTGCGCAGTTGCCGACCCTCGATGGCCAGGTACATGTACCCGAGCAGTTCGCCGCCGGGACCGTGGTACGGGGTGAACATCCGCCAGACCTTGGACGTGATGCGGTTGTTGGGGCTCTCGGCAGTGGGGAAGGGGTATTCCACCTCCTCCAGGCGGGATATCCAGACCTCGTCCTTGCCCAGGCCCCGGAGGTGTTCCAGGAGCAGGGTGGGGCTGGGGCGGATGTCGGACACCGCGGCGGCGGGCAGGCGCACGGTCTGGTCGTGGCGGGTGATGAACACGGTGTGCTCGCCGTTGCGCAGCATGATCAGGCCCAGCTCGATGTAGGGAGTGCCGCCGGTTTCCCGGTTGTCGGACAGGAGCCGGCGCATGGAATCCAGGGCGTCGGGCTGCCGGGCCGCAACGATCAGTTCCCGTTTGCACCGGTCCAGGAACTTTTCCGCGGCATAGGCCGTGGACATGTTGTGCGCCCGGGTGAAGCGCTCCAGGGCGAAGGAGATGTATTCGTAGGACACCCGGTAGGAGGCCCACCCCGTGGCCACCAATATGATGAAGGCCGAGGGCACCAGAACCACGAGCAGGCCGGTGCGCAGGCTGCTCCCGCGCAGGCCCCCGGTCAGGGGAAAAAGGCTCAGGAACCCGGTGGAATAATCGAAGACTCCCATGGGCGCCCCCGGTTGCGGTCGGTTTTTCGTGCAATATCTTGCAAAGATGCAGGCGTCAAGCGGGGGCATGGCGTGAAGCACGCTTGGGATGTTTATGATGATTTTCTTTAATTACATGGCGTTGAGATTGGTATTCAGTCCGCTGGCCAGGGTCGCCTGTGGAGATTTCCCTATGAGTTTTTATGTGCAGGGTGATGCAGAAGGTGCAGGGACTGGGATTTCTATTATGCAAACCGGGAGAGGATGAAAAAATAAATTCAATTAATTTGATATAATAAAAGTAAAACTTAGGATGCGAGATGCCCGCGGCACGGGGGTTGCTCTAGTGGGGGCGTGCAACACGCCGGCGCTCCCGAATGGACGGCAGGAAAGCCGGCCGCGGCGGGTGGGATGGGGGAGCCGGTCACGACCGCCCGCCGCGGACCGGAGCGGCAACACAGGAGGATGACGATGAAAGGAAACAGAGGGTTCTTCTGGACGGGCCTGGCGATGCTGGCGCTGCTCCTGCTGCCGGCGATCGCCGAGGCGGCCGGGGGAGGCGGCGCCGCCCCGGTGATCATCGTGTCGGACACCCGCGACCTCAAGGGCATCATGGCCTGGTGGGGCGACCTCTACAACCACAGCCACACGTACTTCACAGTGCTCACGGTCGTTCTCATCCCGACCATCGGGGTGATCTTCGGCATGGTGGCTGACCTCATCATGCACACCATCGGGATCGACCTGAAGTCCCGCAAAGCGGGCGGGCACTAGGCCAGGCCCAGGGAGGAAACACACATGGAATGGCTGTACGTGCACATGCCCATCGCGGGCGTGGACATCTTCTGGCCCGGCCTCATCATCCTCGGGGTGGGCGTGGGCATCATCGGCGGATTCTTCGGCATGGGCGGCGCCTGGATGGTGACCCCCGGCCTGAACATCCTGGGCTTCCCCATGGCCTTCGCCATCGGCACCGACATCGCGCACATGGCCGGCAAGTCCCACATCTCCACCATGCGGCACGGCAAGTTCGGCAACGTGGACTACAAGCTCGGCATGATCATGATCGTGGGCACCGTCGGCGGGTTCGAGGTGGGTGCCCAGATGATCATGTGGCTGGAGCGACTAGGGAAGGTCGACGAGGTCGTGCGCTGGCTCTACATCGGCCTGCTGATGTTCATCTCCTGGCTGGTGTTCCACGACGTGGCCAAGCGCAAGCAGAAGATGCGCGCGGCCAAGGCCGCGGGCCAGGACGCCGCGGACGTGGCCGGCGTCGAGTGGCATAAGACCCTGCACAAGATCAAGATTCCCCCCATGGTCAACCTGAGCGTGGCGGGCATCTACTGCTCGGCCTGGCTGCCCATCGGCGTGTCCTTCCTCACCGGCTGGCTGGCCGGCATCCTGGGCATCGGCGGCGGCCTCATCCGCATGCCCGCCCTGATCTACATGTTGGGTTGCCCGACCCACGTGGCCGTGGGCACCGACCTCTTCGAGGTGGCGGTCTCCGGCCTGTACGGCGCGGCCACCTACACCTACAAGGGCCGCACCGAGCTGGTGGCCGCGATCATCATGCTGGTGGGCGCGTCCATCGGCGCCCAGGTGGGCGCGGTGGCCACCAAGTACATCGAGGGTTACGGCATCCGCATCGCCTTCGGCCTGGCGGTCGTGGGCTGCATGGTTTCCATCCTGCTCAAGCTCGTCCGCAAGTGGCTGCCTGACATGACGGTGTTCCTGGACAACGCCTCGACCACGGTGGTGCTCGCCGTGGTGAGCGGCCTGTCCCTGTACATCCTGGTCAGGTTCATCCAGGGCGCAAAGCAGGAACTGGCCATGAAGAAGGCGAGGGCCGCGGCCTAGCCGTGACCGGGAAACCCAACGGTACACAAGGAGACACAGCAATGAGCGCCAGACGCATCCTGCCCCTCCTGCTCGCGCTGCTCATGCTCCCGGCCCTGGCCGGGTGCAAGGAGTATGGCAAGGTCATGCAGGGCCGGGTGGTGGAATTCGACAAGGACAAGAAGATAGTGACGTTCGTGACCGAGGTGGCCCACGACTGGAAAAACCCCCGCTACAAGGGCCTGCCCCCGGTGACCATGACCATGCCCGCCGACCCCATGGAGACCGGGCCTGAGCCCAAGGCCGGCGGCCGCATCGAGCTGGACATGGTCGGCAACAAGTTCATCATCTACGACAAGGCCACCCAGGCCTTCAAGGACGTGCCCTTCACCCTGGTGGACAGCATCAAGAACGTGGAAGGAGCACACCCCCTGCTCACGGATGCGGCCACCGGCCAGCCCAAGAAGTTCCCCCTCGTCGACAAGGAGAAGAAGACCATCACCGTGTACTCCCGGCGGCAGAAGCTGCTGACCGTGGCGCAGGTGGCGGAAGAGTATATCTCCCTGCCGGTGAGCACCTGGGACGCGGGCGACGAGTGCCGGGTCTACTACCTGGAGGACGGCAAGGCCCAGCGGTTCATGAACATGTCCAAGACGGACATCTTCAAGAAGTAGCCCACCCACACCCCCTGATAAGCGCCCGCCCGGCCCCCCCGCCGGGCCGGCCCCCAAAATAGATAACCAAGAAAGCAACCCAGGGAGAGCACCAAT
>JAEXTU010000095.1 GCA_023453335.1 Pseudomonadota bacterium
AAGGGCGGCGTGGGCAAGACCACCACGGCGGTCAACCTGGCCGCCAGCCTGGCGGTCATGGAGAAGAAGGTGCTGGTGGTGGACTGCGATCCGCAGGCCAACGCCTCCAGCGGCCTGGGCATCTATCCCGACGCCATCTCGGACAATATCTACACTGTGCTCCATGAGCCCGAACGGGTACGCCAGGCCATCACCAAGACCGCGCTGCCCTATCTCTCGCTCATCCCCTCGTCCCAGGACCTGGTGGCCGCGGACCTGGAGCTGGTGAACAAGCCCGCCCGGGAGTATTTCCTGCGGGAAGTGCTCAGGCCCCTCAAGGAGGACTTCGAGTTCATCCTCCTGGACTGCCCGCCCTCGCTGGGACTCCTGACCCTGAACGCCCTGTGCGCGGCCGAGGAAGTGCTCATCCCGCTCCAGTGCGAGTACTACGCCCTGGAGGGCATCGCCAAGCTGCTCCAGACCTACGGCCTGGTGCGCAAGCGGCTGAACCCCCGCATCCGGCTCCTGGGCGTGCTGCTCACCATGTTCGATGCGCGCAACCGCCTCTCCCGCATGGTGCGCAACGAGATCCGCCGGACCTTCCCGGAACACCTCCTGGAGACCATCGTCCCCCGGAACGTACGCCTGTCCGAGGCCCCGAGCTTCGGCAAGCCGGCCATCAGCTATGACATCAAGTCCCTGGGCGCACAGTCCTACCTGCGGCTGGCCCAGGAAGTGGTCAAGCGCCGGCCCCTGGTGGGCAATGCCTGAGAAAGGCCCGGCACGGACAGTGCGGGCCGGGGACCTAGGCCTGGACGGGCTTGGTCTCGAAGGTGATCTTATCCTTGAAGTGACGCTTCGTGATCCGGGCCTTGCAGGCCTGGCATTCGAACCGCACCAGCCCGCCCAGGTTGCAGGCAACCAGCCGGAACTTGCGGGGTTCATCCTGCTGCCAGTCCTGGGTGCTGCTCCCGCACTGCCCGCAGGTCACGCCGGCCTCCACCGGATACTTGAAATCCCAGAATTCCAGCAGGGTGGCCCAGTCGGCCAGGGGCTCGGGCATGGACGGTTTCTCAACCGGTACCGTGGCAGGGAGAAAGGCCGTCAGCTCGGGTTCCAGTTTGGTCCAAAGCTCGGCCGCGATGAAGACCCCAAGGAATTTTCCCTGTTCGTCAAAGAGCCGGGTGATCGGGTGGGACATGCGCGCCTCGCTCGGTTGGCGGTGTGCGGCGGCGCGGCTTCCTAGCGCCGCAACCCACCGCCTGGACAGGTGATAGCGCCTCAACCAGCATTGTCAAGGAGATGCCAATGGCCATCCAGCGAGGACTCGGGCGCGGCCTGGACGCTCTCTTGTCGGGATTCGGCGAGGACATGGGCACCCCGGACGTCATCTTCGTTCCGGTGGAGGACATCCGGCCCAACCCCAACCAGCCCCGCCGCGATTTCGACCAGGCCGCCCTGCAGGAGTTGGCCGAATCCATCCGGGAGAGCGGGGTGCTCCAGCCCATCCTGCTCCGCGCCCTGAGCGGGGAGGAATCCCGCTACGAACTGGTGGCGGGCGAGCGTCGCTGGCGCGCCTCCCAACTGGCCGGCAAGGCCGACATCCCGGCCATCGTCCGGGAGATGACCGACGACCAGAGCCTGGCCATCGCCCTGGTGGAGAACCTCCAGCGCGAAGACCTGAACCCCATCGAAGAGGCCGTGGGCATGGGCCAGCTCCAGGAGCGGTTTGGCCTGACCCAGGAAGACCTGGCCAGGCGGCTGGGCAAGAGCCGGCCGGCCCTGGCCAACACCCTGCGCCTGCTCCAGCTGCCCGAGCCCATGCAGGACGACATCCGCGGCGGCAAACTCAGCGCCGGCCACGGCCGCGCCCTGCTGGCCGTGGCCGAGGAGGCCGCCCGGGAGGAACTCTGGCGCATCCTCATGGAGCGCGGCCTCTCGGTGCGTGAGGCCGAGGCCATGGCCGTACACTGGAAGGACCACGCCGCGTTCCCCGAGACCGTGGCCGCCCCGGCCAAGGCCCCGTCCCGGCAGCGCGCCGCCAAGCAGCCGGATTCGGAGCTCGCCGACCTGCGCGAGCGCCTGGCCGCCATGCTCGGCGTGGCCGTGGGCTGCAAGGGCAACATGGACAAGGGCCAGATCACCCTGGGCTTCGCCAGCCGCCAGGAGCTGGCCGGGCTGCTCGAGCGCCTGGGCCTGGACCTGGGCGTGGCCGAGCCGGAGTCCTGAGCCACATGAATCCGCGCACGCCCAAAGCCCCCACCCCGGCCAGCCTGGCGGCCCGGGTGCCGGCCCTGGCCGGCAACCCCGTGGCCATCGTGGGCGACTGCATCCTTGACCACTACCTGGTGGGCGAGGTGAGCCGCTTCTCGCCCGAGGCCCCGGTGCCCGTGGTGGCCGTGAAGAGCGAACGCCATCTCCTGGGCGGGGCCGGCAACGTGGCCCGCAACGTCTCCACCCTGGGCGGCAGGCCCATCCTCATCGGGGTCATCGGACGCGACCCGGTGGCAGACAGGCTCACCAGCCTGCTGGACGAGGAGGGCATCGACGCCCGCCTGGTGCCGGACAAGCTGCGGCCCACCACCCGCAAGACCCGGGTCATCGCCCACAACCAGCAGGTGGTGCGGGTGGACCAGGAACTCTGTGAGCCGGTGCGCGGGGCGGTCCTGGACCAGGTGTTCGCGGAGCTGGAAAAAGCCTTGCAGACCGCGCCAGTGCTCATTCTCTCGGACTATGGCAAGGGCCTGGTCACCCGCCGCTTCATGGAGCGGCTGGCCGAGTTGCTCAACCGCCTGCCCAGGCGGCCCCTGGTCCTGGTGGACCCCAAGGTGCGCAACTTCGCCCTGTACAAGGGCGTAGACCTGCTCACCCCCAACACCAAGGAGGCGGCCGAGGGCGCGGGCGTGCCCATCGAGGACCGCACCGGCATCCTGCGCGCCGGCCTGGCCGTGTTCCGCAAGCTCCAGTGCCGCCACCTGCTCATCACCCTGGGACCCGGCGGCATGGCCCTGTTCCAGTCCCCGGACCAGGTCCTGCACATCCCCACCGCAGCCCAGAAGGTCTTCGACGTCACCGGCGCGGGCGACACGGTCATCGCCACCCTGGCCCTGGCCCTGGCCTCGGGCTTCTCCCTGCTGGAGTCCTGCATCCTGGCCAACCACGCCGCCGGCATCGTGGTGGGCGAGGTGGGCACCGCCGCGGCCACGGCCCAGGACCTGGCCCGGCACCTCTCCACCGCCCCGGACCTACCTGTGGAAGCCTGGCTCCATACGGGCTCCTAAGCACTCATGGCCACCCTCTCCATCATCGCCGAGGTGGCCGAACAGCTCATCCGCGACGCCATGCAGCGCGGGGAGTTCGACAATCTCGAAGGCAAGGGCAAGCCCCTGCCCCCCGAGGACAACGTCCTGGTGCCCGAAGATCTGCGCATGGCCTACAAGATCCTCAAGAACTCGGGCCACCTCCCGCCCGAGGTCGCGGACCGCAAGGAGATCAGCACGGCCATCGAGCTGCTCCAGGACTGCACCGACGAGCAGCAGCGCTACCGCCAGATCCAGAAGATCAACTACCTCACCATGAAGCTCAACGCCCG
Organism: Pseudomonadota bacterium; assembly: GCA_023453335.1. Lineage (GTDB taxonomy): Bacteria > Desulfobacterota > Desulfovibrionia > Desulfovibrionales > Desulfovibrionaceae > UBA6814. The sequence goes on from JAEXTU010000095.1 coordinate 3,572, forward strand.
CCGCCGCACCCCGGCCAACCTCGAGGCCGACCAGGCCTACTACGACAAGGTCGTAGAGCGGATTTCGGTGAGGAAGTGGTAGCAGGGCCAGCCGTCGAAAGAGGGCGGTTCTCGAACCGCCCCTACAAGAGACAGGCAGGCCGATGGGCCATGGTTTCTTGGTAGGGGCGGATCGCGATACGC
>JAEXTU010000195.1 GCA_023453335.1 Pseudomonadota bacterium
GGCCACCTGGCGCAGGCAGGCGTCGCCCGCGCCGTGCCCGTAGTTGTCGTTGTACGCCTTGAAATGGTCGATGTCGCACATGATCACGCCCAGGCTCGAATTCTCCCGCCTGGCCCGCCGCCATTCCCGGTCCAGGGCCTCGTCCAGGCCGCGGCGGTTGGCCACCTCGGTGAGCCCGTCCACCAGGGCCAGGCGCTCCAGCATCCGGCTCTTGCGGGCCAGTTCCAGATGGTTGCGCACCCGGGCCAGGACCACGGGCAGGGAGAAGGGCTTGGCGATGTAGTCCACCGCGCCCAGGGAGAGCCCGCGCTCCTCATCCACGGCCTCGTCCAGGCTGGTCACGAAGATGACCGGGATGTCCCGGGTGGCCGTGTCGGCCTTCAGGCGGCGGCAGACCTCGAAGCCGTCCATGCCCGGCATCATCACGTCCAGGAGCACCAGGTCCGGGGGGGTGTCGCCGGCCAGCGCGGCCAGGGCCTGCTCGCCGTTGGTGGCGATGCTCACGGCGTAGTCGTTGCGCAGGGCCTCGCCCAGGATGCGGATGTTGGTGGGCATGTCGTCCACGATGAGGATACGCTGCTTCGGCTGGTCCATCATGCCTCCCTTTTTTCGCCATCCAGGGCCGTGCGCAGGGCCGCAATGTGCTGCCGGGCCCGGGCGTAGTCGAATCCGGCCACGGCGTCGGCCAGTTCCCGCGCGAGCCGGGCCCACCCGGTTCCGGCCAGGAGCCGGGCCAGTTCCCCGGCCGCGGCGTCGGCGTCCAGGTCCTGCCGGGCCAGGAGTTCCTCCAGCCGGTCCAGGCCGGGGCCGGCCAAGGCCGTGTCCACGTTCGACCTTACCGGCCCTTCCTCTTCATTTCCAGCCCCTGCGTCAAGGAGCCGTATGGAATCCAGCACGTGGCGCAGGGCCGTTGCCAGCCCGGCCAGCCCGGAACGGGCTCGGGCCGTGTCCCCGGCCTTGAGGGCCTGCTCCATGTCCGCGGCGGCCTGGGCCACCTCCGTGGCGCCCAGGTTGCCCGCCACCCCGCGCAGGGAGTGGGCCAGGAACCTGGCCTTGTCCGCATCCGCGGCGGCGAAGGCCGCCTCCAGCCGGTTCGCGGCGTCGCCGAATTCCCGCGCGAACTGGTCCAGCAGGCTGCGGTAGAGGTCCGGCTTGTTGCCGGCGCTGGCCAGGCCCCGGGCGGTGTCCAGGCCGGACGCGGCGGGTAGCGGCGGGGCGGCGGGCTGAGCTGCCGGCGCGGCGTCGGGCAGGGGCGCGCGCTCCCCGGGCTTGATCCACTTCACCAGCATGCGGGCCAGGGCGCCCGGGGTGAACGGCTTGGCCAGGTGGTCATCCATGCCCGCCTCCAGGCTGCGGTGCCGGTCCCCGGTCATGACCGAGGCGGTCATGGCCACGATGGGCAGCTTCACGCCGCGGGGCGACTGGCGAATGCGCCGGGTGGCCTCCAGCCCGTCCATGACCGGCATGTGCACGTCCATGAACACCAGGTCGAAGTTTCGTTTCTCCACCGCCTGGACCGCGGCCAGGCCGTTCTCCGCCTCGGAGACCCGCATGCCGGCCGAGGCGAGCAGTTCCCGGGCCACCTGGCGGTTGATGGCGTTGTCCTCGGCCACCAGCACCTCGGCCCCGCGGATGGCGGCCATGGCCTCCGGGGAGGGGGCTGCCCCGCCCGCCTCGCGCGGCCGGCCCGAGGCCGGGGCCAGGGACAGGCGCACGGTGAAGGTGCTGCCCGCCCCGGGCGCGCTGACCACGGTGATGTCCCCGCCCATGAGCTCCACCAGGCGCTTGCTGATGGCCAGGCCCAGGCCGGTGCCCCCGAAGCGCCGGGTGATGGACTCGTCGGCCTGGGAGAAGCTCTGGAAGAGCCGGCGCTGCGCCGCTTGGTCCATGCCCATGCCGGTGTCGCGGATGACGAAGCGCAGGGGGATTCCGTGCCCGGCGTCATCCCCCCGGGACACCCGCAGGGTGACCTCGCCCTGTTCGGTGAACTTCACCGCGTTGTTCAGGAGGTTCACCAGCACCTGGGTCAGGCGCAGGGCGTCGCCGGCCAGGAGCCGGGGCACGTCCGGGTCGGCGGCCACGGACAGGGCCAGGCCCTTGCCCTGGGCCGCCTGGCCCACCACCACCGTGAGGCCGTCCAGGACCTCGTCCAGGTCGAAGTCCATGGTCTCCAGGTCCAGGCGGCCGGCCTCGATCTTGGAGAAGTCCAGGATGTCGTTGATGATGCCGAGCAGGAGCCGGGCCGAGGTCTGGACCTTGGAGAGGTAGTCCTGCTGCTGGGCGTCCAGGCGGGTCTTCAGGGCCAGGTGGGTGAGCCCGAGCACCGCGTTCATGGGGGTGCGTATCTCGTGGCTCATGCGGGCCAGAAACTCGCTCTTGGCCTGGTTGGCCGCCTCGGCCTGCTCCTTGGCGGTGAGCAGCTCCACCTCCAGGCGCTTGCGCTCGGAGATGTCCTTGAGCATGCCGGTGAAGAACCACTGCTCGCCCACCCGCACCTCGCTGACCGAGAGCTCCAGGGGTATGATCTCCCCGTCCTTGCGCCGGCCCGGCACCTCCCGGCCGCCGCGGCCGAGGATGTGCGGTTCGCCGGTGGCCAGGTAGCGGGCCAGGTAGGTGTCGTGCTCGCTGCGGTAGGGCTCGATCTGGAGCATGGTCACCGGCCTGCCCACCATCTCCTCGGGCGCGTACCCGAAGATCCTGGCCGCGGCGGGGTTCACGGTCTGGATGATCCCCGCGGTGTTGATGGTGATGATGCCGTCCACCGCGGTGTTCACCACCGCGTAAAGCCGGGCCTCGGACAGTTGCAGGGCCTCCCTGGCCTTCACCCGCTCGGTCACCACCTCGGTGAACATGACGATGCCGCCGATGGAGCCGTCGTCCCGGCGCCAGGGCACGTTCTCCCAGCGCACGTAGTCGATGCTCCCGTCCGCCCGGGGGAAGGGGTCCTCGTCGCGCCGCAGGATCTCCCCGGCCAGGACCCGCTGATGGATGTCCTTCCACTCCTGGCCGATCTCCGGGAACACCTCGTAGTGGGACCGCCCGGTGAGGTCCTGGTCGCCCAGGCCGTAGTCCTCCTTCCAGCGCCGGCTGGCGACGATGTAGCGCATGTCCGCGTCGAACATGGCCACCGCCGCCGGGGTGTGCCGGATGAACAGGCGCAGCCGCTCCTCGCCGGCGCGCAGGGCCTCGGCCGCCCGGACTTGCTCGGTCACGTCCACCGCCATGCCCAGGTAGCCGATGAGTTCTCCCTGGCCGCTGCGGCGGGCGGTGACCGTGAGCCGCACGGAGAGGTGTCCGCCGTCCTTGCGCACGTAGGTCCATTCCCGGGTGTCGCCCAGCCCCTCCCGGGCCAGGGCCACGAAGGCCTCGAAGCCCTGCACCGGCCGCTCCAGCAGCCGGCTCAGCTCCTCGCCGCGCTGCGCTATCTCGGACTCCAGGTGGAAGGCCTGGGGCGTCATCTTTCCCACCATGTCCTCGGCGCGGTAGCCGAGCATCCGCTCCGCGCCGGAGTTGAAGGTGGTGATGAGCCCCGCGGTGTCGGTGGCGATGATGGAAATCTCGGTGGAGGCGTCCAGCACGCCCTGCAGGTCCGCGGAGAGCGACCGGGCCGCCTCCTCGGCCCGGGCCAGGCCCACGGCCACGGCGCGGCGCCGCTCCAGGCTCAGGGGCAGGACCCCGGACACCAGGAGCAGGGCCAGCGCCGAGAGGCCGGACACGGCCAGGGCTCCCTGCCGCGACTCGGCGGCCTTTTCCGAGAGCACCGCCTCGGGCGTGAAGCTCACCAGGAGCCAACGGTTGGCGCCGGGCGCCCGGCTGCCGTGCACCATCCGGAACCTGGGGCCGCCCGGCCACTGCTCGCTCTGCTCATCCAGGCGGACCACCCTGAACACGAACAGGCCCTCGTCGTTGCGTACGGTCCCCTTGTTCCTGCTGGCCGCGGCCGCCCAGACGTCGGGGTGGAGCAGCGCGAAGTTCCGGTCCTTGCGGGCCGGCAGGAGGAACCCCCACTCGTCGTTGGGATCCGGTGATTTCAGCCAATATCCGTCGGCGGCCAGGAGCATGGTCTGCTGCCCGGCGGCCAGGGCATCCCGGCCCAGGGCGCCCAGGGCCTCCTTGGCCAGGTAATTGATGACCAGCACCCCCCGCTTGGCCCCCCGCCGGTCGAAGACCGGGGTGCAGATGCGCAGGGTGGGCTTGAAGGGAACCTCCATGAACCCGCGCTCGTAGTTGAGGTCCAGGGGGGAGACGTAGATGCCGTCCCGGTCCAGGGCCAGGGCCTCCCGGACGTAATAGCGGTCGGCCTTGTCCTGGAGCTCTCCGGGCGGGACGATGGCGGGCTGGTTCAGGTTGAGGTTGGCCCGGGCCCATTCCATGCCGCCGGCGTCGATGTAGCGGACCTGGTCGTAGCCCTTGCGCTGCAGCATGTTCAGGAAAAGTTCGCCCGCCCGGTACCGGTTGCGCGGCGAGTCTTCATCCAGGAGGTCCAGCACCCGCTCGGACCCGGAGAGCAGGAGAACGTCCCGCATGCCCTGCTCGAAATACCCGAAGAGGACCTGGCGCTGGATGGCCAGCTCGCTTTCGGTCTCCCTGGCCAGGCTCTGGTACAGGAGTCGGGACTGGGTGCGGGTCGCATAGAGGAACACCCCGGCCAGGACCGCCACCAGCGGCGCGGCGATGAGCACCGTCCGCAGCACGACGCTGGCGATACGGACGCTGCCGGTGCGGGCCCCGGATTCAGGCATGTTCCCCCCGGTGATTGGGAGTTATGTTGATTGGGAACTAGTTGTATACCTTTTTGGGATACGTTGCGAGGGGTTGCCCGACGATTTCCGATAGCGCGGCGCGGGGCTGTCCTCCCATGCGGTTTCGGGCACGCCGGCCCCCATTTCCAATCCCCACCCAAACACTGGACAACCCTCCCCCCCTGGTGTACCCGGAGGGGGTCTAGAAACTTTCTAAACTTTTTCTTGCGAGGGCCCTGCCATGGGCGACACCGAGGTCTTGCCAGCCCCCACCGCCCAGACGGGCGGGCGGCTCCTGGTGGTGGACGACGAGGAGCAGCTGGCCGCGGTGCTCTGCGAGACCCTCGCCGGCCTGGGCCACGAGGTGCGCGCCGCGGGCGACGGGGCCGAGGCCCTGCGCATCCTGGCCAGCGACCCGGCCCAGGTGGTCATCTCCGACCTGCGCATGCCGCGCATGGGCGGGATGGAGCTGCTGGAGGCCGCCGCGGGCCGCGGCCTGGACGCGGACTTCATCTTCCTCACCGGCTACGGCACGGTGGAGAACGCGGTGGAGTGCATGCGCCTGGGCGCGGCCGACTTCCTGCTCAAGCCCTTCAAGCTGGACGCCCTGGCCGCGGCCGTGGACAAGGTGCTCTTCGAGCGCGAGGTGCGCCAGGAGCGCCGCCGCTCGGCCCTGCCCGCCCCGCGCCCCGCCGCCACGGCCGAGGACCCCCTGGCGCTCATGCGCTCCTTTTTGGTGCAGGCCCGCGAGGTCTTCGCCCCGGACGGCATGTGCCTCATGCTGTTCAACGGGCATGTGCGCCGCTCGGTGCACGGACCCCTGCTGGCCGACGATCCCGCGGCCGTGGAC
>JAEXTU010000257.1 GCA_023453335.1 Pseudomonadota bacterium
AAATCAATGGTGGTCCCGACAAGATTCGAACTTGTGGCCTGCCGCTTAGGAGGCGGCTTAACGCCTGGTTGTAGGAGCGCACAGGGGAGTGCATGGCGCATGAAACTCTTGCCCTGCGCGGGGTTGCGGCGTACATGGGCGCACAGGAGCGGGCGCGGAAAGGTAGCCCCCTGGTAGCCCCAGGCCTCCTTCGGTAGCCCCGTGGTAGCCCATGAGCCAGCGCACGAGCACCCGACACCCCGGCGTCTACACCAGGACGATCGCCAGCCGCCGGCGCGGCGGCAAGCCGGACCTGGCCTACGATATCACCTACCGCAACGAGGCGGGCAAGAAGGTCTGGGAGAAGGTCGGCGCCCAGTCCGAGGGCTACACCCTGGCCATGGCCGCGCAGATCCTGGCCGAGCGCAAGCGCACCCTGCGGCACGGCGACCTGCTGCCGGCCAAGCCCTCCGCCTGCCCCACCCTGGGCCAGGCCTGGAAGGCCTACCGCGACGGCTGGCTGCACCGCCCCAAGGCCGGCGACCCCCGGCGCTACCTGTCGTGCTGGCGCACCCACCTGGAGCCCCTGCAGCACACCCCCCTGCGCCAGATCACCCCCGCCTGGCTGGACGCCCTCGCCGCCCGGCTGCTGTCCGGCCGCTCGGAGCAGACCGTGCGCCATGTGCTGGCCCTCATCCAGCGGACCATGCGCTACGCGGCCAGGACGGGCAAATGGACCGGGCGGGATCCCTTCGCCGGCTTTCGCATGCCCGCGGCCGACAACGCACGTACCAGATACCTGCGGCCCGACGAGGCCGAGACCCTGCTCACCGCCCTGTCCCATCGCAGCCAGGCCCTGGCCCGCATGGCCCTGGTCACGCTCCACACCGGGCTGCGCCTGGGCGAGCTGCACGCCCTGCGCTGGGAGCACGTGGACCTGCCCGGCCGCACGCTCCTGGCCATGGACACCAAGGCCGGCCGCAACCGCGCCGTGCCGCTCACCGAGCGCGCGGCCCAAACCCTGGCCGCGCAGCACGAGGCGACCGGAGGCGGAGACGGCCTGGTCTTTCCCGGCCGCGGGGGCAAGCAGCGGGTGGACGTGAGCGACACCTACAACCGCGTGGTGCAGGCCCTGGGCCTGAACCAGGGCGTGGCGGACGCCCGGCAGAAGGTGGTGTGGCACACCCTGCGCCACACCTACGCGAGCTGGCTGGCCATCGCCGGGGTGAGCCTGCACGAGATCGCCGCGCTCCTGGGCCACTCCACCGAGGCCATGACCCGGCGCTACGCCCACCTCTGCCCCGACGGCCTGCGCCGGTCCATCGGCCGCGTGGCCGCGTTCGGCGCGCCCCGAGCCCTGCCTAGTCCTGCTGGTCATACGTCCTCTTGAGGTTGTCTTCGAGCCAGGCGTCCACGTCCACCACGCGGTACATGATCTTCCGGTCCTCCTTGAAGAACTTCGGCCCGCGCCCCTGCCCGCGCAGCCGGCGCAGGCTCCCCTCGTCCAGGCCGTAGAGCGCCTCCACCTCCTGCGGCGAGAGCAGACGCCGCTGCCGCAGCTCGGCCAGCCGCGCCGCCCCGGCCAGGGCCGCGTCCATGCGCTCGGCCAGCAGGGGGAGCACCCGCTCATCCATCTGGCTGCCTAAGCCGTCCATGCATCCTCCCTTCTCTCGCTAGCGGCGTTGGCCTGGTCCGCCCTGGGCGCGGCTACCCGCACCCGGGCCAGGCTCACCATCCCGCCGAAGCCCTCCAGGTACACCTGGGCATGTTCAAGCTTCACGAACATGCAGAACGCCTCGCTTCTGGTCCTGGTTCTCCGCGTGGAGCCGTCCGGCATGGCCACCGCCACCTCCGCGCCCACCTGGTGGGCCTGGTTCCACGCCGCAGCCTGCTTCCGGGCCGCCGGGTTCACCGCAAACCCTTCCCCCGTCACACCGGCCCCGGACACCTGTCCGCCAGATCGTCCAGCAAGGGGCTGGACGGCCGGTCCAGGGGCGTGAAGTTGTAGACCTGGGGCCTGATCCGCGACACGGACACGGGTGCGGGATGGCCCTCCATGAGCACCACAGCCACGCCGTCCACCAGCTCGGCCGCGCCGGCAGTCACGCCCGGCGCATCGCCATCCCCCGTGGCCACCAGCACCGCGGTCCCGACCGCATAGTGCTGGTTCCATAGCTTGGCCCGCATGCGTTCTTGTCCGATGGTGCCCATCACTTCTCCTTGGCCTTCTTCCTGCCCCGGAAGGCCCGGACCTCCACCTTGGCTAAGAGCATCGTTGTTTCCCTGGCCTCGGCCGGGGCGTCCGCGTAGCCCATCCGGTTGAGGTGCAGGTTCTCCGCCAGGCTGACCGCCTCCAGGTTCTCCAGGGCGCAGTTGAGCTTGTTCCCGTCCAGGAAGCGCAGCACGTGCCCCTTGGGCACCGGGCCGTGCACCGCCTCCCACACCACCTGGTGCTTGAGCCGGTACCTGGCCGGGGCACCGGTATAGGGGTTGCGCTCCGCGACCTTGACCTCGACGTAGCCGTACACGTTGACCCGCTCGAACCCCATCTCCTTGTGGTTGGCGGGGACTTGCCCCGGCTTGAACTGGCCGGAGTTGGGCGGAACCAGGCCCTTGGTCCCCGTGTTCCAGGGCCGGAGGCCAGGCTGAAACTGTCCGGTGCGCCCGGACAAGATGCCGTGATTGTGGATGTACGTCTTGATCTGTTGGCTGCGCAGCGAGGCCCCGAACCGCTGGTTGAAGGCGTCGGTCAGCGCAGGCAGGGGAAGCGCCTTGTACTGCTCCCGCAAGAACAGGTCCTGCTCTTTCGTGAACATCGACCGCTCCCCCTTGGCGAAGCCCGGCGGCCGGCCGCACCTGATCTTGTGTTTCTTCACGGCCGCGCGCACCTGGGACTGGCCCAGCGACAGCCCGTACTCGCGGTTGAACCTCTCGGTCAGCTCCGCGATCCGCAGCTTCGGGAACCAGGCCCGGAGAAAAGCCAGGTGCTCCGGCCGCCACCGCATCTTCACGCCTCTTCCCCGGCTCCGAGCATCCGTGGCAGCGCCCCGGGGCGCACCTTGTCGTCGGCGGCAACCTGGGCCTTGAGCACCAGGTTGCCGTTGGAGATGATCTCCCTGGCCACGCCTGTCACCGCGGAGGCGCGCCCGACCCGGGCACGGTCACGCCAACAACCACCGCGGACTCGGGCATGGCGTCCTCCTTGTCCCCTCCCCTGCCGAACAGCACGGCCTTTTCCTCGTTGGTGACCATCACCGGCCGGCCCGGCCAGGCGGGCTTGGGCTCCAGAAGCGCCAGGGCCAGCGCCTTGATTTCCGGGGACTCCAGGGGCTGGCCGCAGCGGGGGCAGGCGATGGCGAGTCCGCTCACGACGCCCTCCTCCTGTCCGACAACGCCGCGCAGGCCCAGGCGGCCAGCCAGAACAGCAGGATCACTCCCTGCCCCTCCCGGGCCAGCTCGTCCAGCGCCTCGGCCCAGGGGCTCACGGCTGGGCCTCCTCCAGGAGGAAGAGCAGGGCGTCGATGTTGTCCGCGGCCTCGCGCAACTCCCGGGCCAGGAGCCGCAGGCCGGGCGCGGCCGAGAGCAAAGGGGGGAAGGCCACGCCGGCGCGGGCCTGGGGCCAGAGCAGGCAGGCGACGCGGAAGATGCTCTGCTCCACCTGGCGGGCCTGGATCTCGCGCCAGCGCCGGGCCGCCTCCTCGGGCGTCTCCCGGGCTGCGGCCGTCAAGACGCGGCTGACCTCCGCCAGGGCCTCCCGGCCGCGCTCGCTGAGCTGGCCGCTCACGGCCTGGCCTCCGGACGCCGGCCACGGGCCGGCCGGCTCAAGGCCAGGCCCTCGTAGCCGCAGGTCCTGGCGTCCTCCAGGAGGGTGCGCAGGTTGTCGTGGCCGTGGGGCAGCACGAACCGGCGCTCGAAGGTCATGCCGTCCGCATCCACCCCGCGCAGGATCGCGCGCACTCCGGGCCGCTTCCTCTGCTTGCTCATGTCCGGTCTCCTGGCGGGAGCTGGCGCTCCCGGAAATCAGGTTGTCCCGGCTGGGCCGGGGGTGCGAGCTGCGTCCCTTGCTCCCGTTTCCCCGCGGCCTCCAGCCGCCTGCCGAGCATCTCCAGCCGCACGGCCGCGGCCAGTATCTCAGCCCGCGCCCACCCCTCGCCCGCCAGGCCGTCCAGGCGCTCCAGGTCCAGGACCTGGGTCTTGAGATCGGCGAGGCGGGCGAGGGTGGAGGCGCGGGACATGCTCAGTGCCTCTCGCTCTTCCCGTTAGGCAGGATGTAGTACGTCTCGATCGAAGCCACTGGCAGGTGCACAGCTTCAATGTCGCCGCGTTGGGCATGCCAACGCAGATGCTGCCCCAGGCCGCCGCGCCAGCCCACCTTCTTGCCGCAGACCGGACAGACAAAGCCTTTACCCGTCCATTGTCGCCGGGCCTCGGGGTGGGCCGCCAAGAAGGCCGCCCCTTGCTTGCCCAGCTCCTCGGCCAGCTTTTCCCCGGCCGTGACAAGCTGCTCGGTGTGGCTATCCATGGCCGCCCCCTACTGCCCAGCCCCGGCCGGGGACTCGGCCAGGGCGCGCAGGCCCCCGAGGTCCAGGGCCTGGGGATCGCCGTAGGCGATGAAGATGCGGCAGCCGGGGAGCTGCGCCTCGATGGCGGCCTTGAGTTCGGCCACGGTCCGGGGCTCCGGTGCCGGGGGCTCGGGCGTGGTCCAGTGGCCCGGGGCGTGCTCGCCGGGCGCGTCGCTGCCCACCAGGTAGCGAGGCCCCTGGCCGGTGAGAATCCAGCCCGGGGCCAGACCGTATTTCTCCAGGAGCGCCAGGAGCCACGCCGCCGGGATGTTGTGCCGGCGGCCGGCGTCGGAGACGGAGGACTGGCGGATGCCCAGGCAGGCGGACAGCTCCACCTGGGTGCGGCAGCCGGTGGCCTCCTTGATGCGGTCCAGGGCCGCCGCATACTCGGCCGGTGTCAGGTCGCGTTTCAGCATGTCCTCTTCCCTCTCTGTTTGTGGTCCCGGACCGGGATGGCAGGGGTGTGACGCCCCGGCCCGGGACCTGGTTCCCGCGCGGCCTGTGCACGGCTGAGGGCTGGTGGGGGCCAGCCACGCGCGGCCGGGCCTGGAAGGAGGTTCCGGCCCGAAATTCGCTCAGCGCCTCATCCCTCCCAGGTTGCGCAGAATGTGCCCCTCCACGAACGAAGGGGCCTGGTGGATTCCCCTCACCACGCGGCCGAGCAGGTCCGACACGTCCAGGCCATAGCGCCCGGCCAGGTCGGCCAGGGACCTGGCCGCGGCCATGTCCAACTCCACCACCACCCGCCGGCCATCCATCAGGCCCACGCCCTGGGCGCACAGGTCCCGGGCCAGGCCGGACATGCTCCGCTGCCTGACCGCGGCCAGCCGCTCCAGCTCCCGGTACTTCTCCACGGGCAGGCTGACGGCCAGGGTGCGGGTGCGGGGGCCGTAGGGCATGGTCACTTCCCTTCGGTCCGCCGGGAACGGGCGCGGGCCTTGACCATGGAGGACACCAGGGCCACCAGGGAGCGCTTCTGGGCCGGGGTCAGGACGCCGTAGGATTCCCCGACCTCCAGGCTCACCCGGAGCGCAATGACCGCCGAGGTGCGGCCGGTGGCGGGCCGGCCGGCCCGCTTGCGCGCCCCGCCCTTGGCCTGGATTTGCGGTAAACCGGTTTTCAATGGAGCGGCCTCGTTCATGGACGGCCCCCTTTTCATGGGGTGGTGGTTATGGAATCGGGGGTGCGCAGCCCCGGGGCCTTGTCCGGCCTGGGTCGGACGAAGCAGGCGTTGCGGGGCAGGCCGTGCCGGGTGAAGCCGCGGTGCTTCACCGCGATCATGGCCGGGGGGAAATGCAGGTAGTGCCGCAGCTCCATGTGCGTGGCCTCGCCGACCATGACCTCCACCAAGCCCCCGTCCGGCATGGCGCAGATGAAGGTGGCCACCATGCCGGCCCAGGCCCCCCTCCCCTCCTTCACACGCAGCACGGGCAGGTCCAGGGTGTCGGCCCGCACCACCTTGCACCAGCCGGGCGAGGACAGCGGGTCGTAGACCTCGTCCGGGTTCTTGAGCACCAGGCCCTCCCCGCCGTCGGCCACGTAGGCCAGGGCCTCGGGCAGGGGGTCGCCGGTGAGGTGGTGCTCCACCGCGCAAACTTGAGGATGGCAAAGCCCGGCCACGGCCTCGGCCAGAAGCGGCGCGCGCCGCCGGAGCCGCACCGAGCCCAGGCGGATGTCGAAGAGGTTGACCCTCAGGTCGCGCACGCCGCCCTGGCTGTTGTTCAGCGCGGCGGTCACGTCCTCCACCAGGCCCGAGACGTGGGTGATCTCCGCGTCGAAGGTGGCCCGGTCCAGGGCCAGGAGCCCCGGAAGCATCCGTATGTGCCAATCCAGGGCGGACAGGTGGCGCAGGCGGTTGCCGGACTTGCTGCTCCACTCCACCGCGCCGCCCGGCAGCACCCGCACCTCGCAGAACCAGCCGTCCAGCTTGAGCGAGGCCAGGGCCTGCCGTCCGGGGCAGCGGTCCAGAAAGGCGTCCGCCACCCGCCGGGCCTCGGCCAGGTCGTGCAGCTCGGCCACGTGGAGGCAGTCCATCCGCATGGGCTAGCCCTCCTCGCCCTTGTCCCGGGCCTGCTCCAGGGTGAAGTCCAGGACCAGGAGGGCTTCGATCGTCTCCCAGATCTCGTGGGTCAGGGCCTTGCGCTCGGCCGGGGTGAGCCGGCCGTCGGCCCGGGCCGCGGCCACGCCCGTGGCCCCGGCCCCGCCCGCGCCGGCGGCCTCCC
>JAEXTU010000301.1 GCA_023453335.1 Pseudomonadota bacterium
CATCCTGGCCGCCCTGCTTCTGCCGGCGGTCTACACCCTGTCGGTGCTGGAGGGGGAACTGTTGTCCGACGCCAAGGCCGCGGCCGCGCGCCAGCTGGACACCGCGGCCTGGGCCCTGGAGAGGGCCCGCCTGGCCGGCCCTGCGGACATCCAGCCCTGGGCCACCGACCTGGGGCGCAAGCTCAAGGTGCGTCTCACCTACATCGCCCCGGACGGCGTGGTCCTGGCGGATTCGGAGCTGACCACCGACCAGGTCGGCGTCCTGGAGAACCATGCCGAGCGGCCCGAGATACTGGAGGCCGCCGGGGAGGAGCACGGCCTGTCCGTGCGCTACAGCGCCACCCTGGGCCTGGAGCTCATCTACGCCGCGGTCAAGGTGCACGGGGCGGCCGGCCTGCCCGAGGGCACCCTGCGCCTGGCCGTGCCCTACATGGGCCTCAAGCTGCGCATCGAGGGCCTGGCCGCCAAGGTGCTCCTGGCCATGGCCCTGGCCGCGGGCCTGGGCCTGGTCCTGTCCTGGGCCGTCACCCGCCGGGTGGCCCGCTCCATCGCCGAGATGATCCAGGTGGCCGAGGGCATCAGCCAGGGCGAGTACCACCGCCGCCTGCGCTTCTTTCCGGGCCAGGAATTCGAGGGCCTGGCCACCGCCATCAACGCCATGGCCGGCAACATCGCCAGGCAGATCACCACCATCTCCACCCAGAAGACCCAGCTGGAGGCGGTGCTCAACGCCATGGCCGAGGGGGTCCTGGTCCTGGACCGCCGGGGCCGCATCCTGACCGCCAACCCGGCCATGTCGGCCATCGTGCCGGGCATCGCCGCGGCCGTGGGCAAGCGGCCCCTGGAGGCCATCCTGAGCCCCGAGCTGCAGCAGGCCTCGGACCGGGTGCTGGAGGGACCGGACTCGCTGCGTTTGCAGATCGAGCCGGAAAAGGACCGAATCTACGACGTGCACCTGGTGCCGGCCCGGGAGGGCGACACCGACATCGGGGCCCTGGCCGTATTCCACGACATCAGCGAGCTCAAGCGCCTGGAGCGCGTGCGCCGCGACTTCGTGGCCAACGTCTCGCACGAGCTGCGCACCCCGCTCACCACCATCAAGGGCTACGCCGAGACCCTCATCGACAATCCCGACGCGGACCCCAAGCGGGCGCGCGCCTTCCTGGAGATCCTGCTCAAGAACGCCGACCACATGGCCCGGATGATCGAGGACCTGCTCTCCCTCTCCCGCCTGGAGAGCGGCCGCATGGCCATGAACGCCGCGCCCATGGACCCCGCCCCGGCCATCGCCGAGGCCCTGCGCGCCTGCGGCCAGATGGCCGAGGCCAAGGACATCGCCGTGGACCAGGACTTGGCTCCGGACCGGGTGGTGGCCGACCCCAGCCGGCTCACCCAGGTCTTCCGCAACCTCCTGGAGAACGCCTTCAAGTACGGGCCACCCGAATCCCGGGTGGCCATCTCCGCCCGCCGCTCGGGCCGCGACGTGCTCTTCTCCGTGTCCGACTCCGGGCCGGGCATCGCCAAGGAGGAGCAGCCCCGGGTCTTCGAGCGCTTCTACCGCGTGGAGAAGCACCGCACCAAGAACGGCGCCCCGTCCACCGGGTTGGGGCTGGCCATCTGCAAGCACATCGTCGAACGCCTCGGGGGCAGGATCTGGATCGAGAGCCCGCTCTCGTCCGCCGGCGGCACCGCGTTCCTCTTCACCCTCCCGGCTGCCGAGGGCGTCCCCGAGCACTCCGAAGCATCACAAACCCCGGCGGCCCCGGGCCGCGAGGACGGTACCCAGGAATGAACACCCGGACCAAGATCTCGTCCCGGCGCCTTGATTTCTTCTACGGAGATTTCAAGGCGCTCAAGGACGTGAACATGGACTTCCCCGAGAAGCGGATCACGGCCCTCATCGGCCCCTCGGGCTGCGGCAAGAGCACCTTCCTGCGCTGCCTGAACCGCATGAACGATCTCATTCTCGGCACCCGGGTGGAGGGCAGCGTCACCCTGGAGGACCTGGACATCTACGACCCCAAGCTCGACGTGGTGGAGCTCAGGCGTCGGGTGGGTATGGTCTTCCAGAAGCCCAACCCCTTCCCCAAGACCATCTTCGAGAACGTGGCCTACGGCCTGCGGGTCAACGGGGTCAAGGACGAGAACCTCATCGCCGACCGGGTGGAGGAGAGCCTGCGCCAGGCCGCCCTGTGGGAGGAGGTCAAGGACCGCCTGCACGCCTCGGCCCTGGGCCTGTCCGGCGGGCAGCAGCAACGCCTGTGCATCGCCCGGGCCCTGGCCGTGCAGCCCGAGGTCCTGCTCATGGACGAGCCGGCCAGCGCGCTGGACCCCATCGCCACCCAGAAGATCGAGGAACTGGTCCACGAGCTCAAAAAGGACCTGACCATCATCATCGTGACCCACAACATGCAGCAGGCCGCCCGCGTCTCGGACATCACCGCCTTCTTCTACATGGGCCAGCTCATCGAGTGCGACAACACCGAGACCCTGTTCACCCGGCCCAAGGAAAAACAGACCGAAGATTACATCACCGGCCGCTTCGGCTAGGAGAGACCACATGCCCCTGATCGAAACCCACCTGCAGCACCTGGTGGAGCAGCTCAAGCTCAAGGTCCTGAACATCGCGGCCCTGGCCGAGCGGGCCGTGGACCAGGCCTGCACCTCCCTGGTCCAGCGCGACGCCAACCTGGCCGAGAAGGTCATCGAGAGCGACGCATCCATCAACGCCCTGGAGTGCGACATCGACGAGGCCACCCTGAACATCCTGGCCCGCGAGCAGCCCGTGGCCCGCGACCTGCGCTTCGTCATGGGCTCGGTCCGGGCGGTCATCGACCTGGAGCGCATCGGCGACGAGGCGGTGAACGTGGCCGAGAAGGTCATCTACATGTCCAAGCTCCCGGAGGTGCCCTACAACCCCCAGATGGACGAGCTCATCGCCTCCGTGCGCAAGATGCTGCGCGACGCGGTGGTCTCCTTCCGGGACGGCAACACCCAGATGGCCCTGGAGGTCTGCCGGGCCGACGCCGGCGCGGACGAGCTCAACGTGCGCATCCTCAAGCGGACCATGGACGACATGGTGGCCGAGACCACCGGCATCCGCCGCGCGGTGCACACCATCCTGGCCGCCCGCAGCCTGGAGCGCATCTGCGACCTGGCCACCAACATCGCCGAGGTCACCATCTTCGTGGTGGAAGGCATCAGCATCAAGCACCGCTGCCAGCCCTACTAGAATTCCCGCTCCCGCCCCCCCTGCAGA
>JAEXTU010000318.1 GCA_023453335.1 Pseudomonadota bacterium
GACACGTCGCCGGCCTGGGTCTCGATGATGGGCAGGGCGGTCAGGGAGCCGGCGCCCTTGTCGTCGGACATCTTGGCCGCGCGCTCCAGCAGGCGGGAGTGGAGGTAGAACACGTCGCCGGGGAACGCCTCGCGTCCGGGGGGACGGCGGAGCAGCAGGGACATCTGGCGGTAGGCCACGGCCTGCTTGGACAGGTCATCGTAGATGATCAGTGCGTGCTTGCCGTTGTCGCGGTAGAACTCGCCCATGGTGGCGCCGGTGTAGCCGGCGATGAACTGCAGGGGCGCGGGCTCGGACGCGGTGGCGGAGATGATGATGGTCTTCTCCATGGCGCCGTGCTTGCGCAGCACGTCGGCCACCAGGGCCACGTTGGCCTTCTTCTGGCCGATGGCCACGTAGATGCAGTACACGTCGGTCTCTTTCTGGGCCAGGATGGCGTCCAGGCAGACCGCGGTCTTGCCGGTCTGGCGGTCGCCGATGATCAGCTCGCGCTGGCCGCGACCGATGGGGGTCATGGCGTCGACGGCCTTCAGGCCGGTGTACATGGGCTCGTGCACGCTCTTGCGCTGCACGATGCCGGGGGCCTTCAACTCCACCGGGCGGATGTCCTTGGAGTCGATGGGGCCCATGCCGTCGATGGGCTGGCCCAGGGGGTTGATGACTCGGCCCATGACCGCGTCGCCAACCGGCACCGAGAAGATCTGGCCGGTGCGTTTGACCGGGTCGCCCTCTTTCACGTGGTGGCCTTCGCCCAGGAGCGCGACGCCCACGTTGTCCTCTTCGAGGTTGAGCACCAGGCCCATCAGGCCGCCGGGGAACTCCAGCAGCTCCATGGACATGGCGTTCTCCACGCCGTGCACGCGGGCGATACCGTCACCGACGTAGATGACCGTGCCGGTCTCGGCCATCTCCACCTTGGATTCGTAATTTTTGATCGAATCCTCAATGATCTTGCTGATTTCTTCGGCTTTGATCTGCATGGCCCTACTCACCCCTCTTTATTGTTTCCTTGATGTTCTGGAGCTGGGCCCGCAGGCTTGCATCCAGAATCTTGTCCCCAACCTTGAGCACGACGCCGCCCAGGATGGCGGGGTCGGTGGCGAACTCCAGCACCAGGTCCTTGCCGAGCTGGGCCTTGAGCTGGTCCTTGACCCGGGCCTGCTTGGCGTCGTCCAGGTCCACGGCGGTGAGGAGCTGGCCGCGGATCACGCCCTTGTGCTGGTCCAGGAGTACGCGGAAGTAAGCCTCGATCTCGGGCAGGGACCCCAGGCGGTTCTTGTCCGCCAGGAGGCTCACGAAGCTGACGGTGGTGGGATTGGGCCCGATCTTCTCCAGGATCTTCGCCGCCACCGCCTTCTTCTCCACGACCGAGAAGAGGGGGTTGGGGAAGATGCGCAGGAGCTGCGGGGCTGCCGCGATGGCCTCGGCGATGGCCGCCAGGTCCTGGCCGTACGCAGTGAGCTCAGCGTCTCCCTTCTCCAGCCCGATGGCGAAGAGAGCCTTGGCGTACCTGCGGGCTACAATGTTGGCAGTCAATTGAGCACCACCTTTGTTAAGTATTTGTCGATGAGCTTGGCCTGCTCCTCAGGGGAGAGCTTCTCCTGGAGGATCTTCTCCGCGGCCTCGATCACCAACTCGGCGATCTCGGCGCGCAGTTCGCGCAGCTTGTACACGCCCTCCTGGGCGGCGCCGGTCTCGGCCTGGGCCCGGATCTTGGCGGCGTCCTGCTCGGCCTTGTCGATGATGGCGGCCTTGAGGGCCTCGCCCTGGGCGCGGTACTCGTCCAGGATCTTGGCCTTCTCGGCGGCCAGGCTGGCGATGGACTTCTCCACCTCGGCCAGCCGCGCCTCGGCCTTGGTCTTGCGCTCGTCCAGGTCGTGCAACTGGGTCTCGATCTGCTTGCGGCGGCCGCCGAAGAACGCCGCGATCTTCTTGGCCCCGAAATAGTAGAGCAGGCCGGCGAAGATCACGAAGTTGACCACCCGCAGGACGAAGTTCGTCCAGTTGAGGTGGTGCTCACCTCCGCCTTCGGAGGCCAGCGCCACCGTGGCGCAGAGCACCAGGGCGGCAGCCAGGATGAATGTCACTCTTTTCAAGTCCGAGCCCTCCTTACCTGAAGACGGTTTTTGCCGCATAAGTCAAACCCGCTGCGACTGGCGCCGCGGCGGGTTTGACGTTTTTCGCTGCCTCTAGGCGAGGATCTTGTCCGCAACTTTCTGGGCCAGGGAGCCGACCTGGGCCTTGAGCCCATCGCGAGCCGCGCCGGCCTCCTTGGCCGCCCGGTCCTTGGCGTCGGCAAGGGTCGCCGCGGCCGCGGCCCCGGCGGCCTCCACGATCTCCTTCTCCTTGGCCACGCCCTGCTCGCGCAGCGCGTTGCGGGCGTCGGCGCCGGCGGCGCGGGCCTCGTCCAAGGCCTTCGAGTAGCCGGCCAGCTTCTCCTCGGCCCGAGCCGTGAAGTCCTCCGCGCCGGCCAGCAGCCCGGACATCTTTTCCGCCCGCTTGCGGATGATTTCACGAACCGGGCGAATGAGGATGAAGTTCAGCACCACAAGGGTGAGAACGAAGTTGATGAACTGGATTATGACCGAGGAGTCCAGATCAATCATTGTCGGCCTCGCGGAGGTTGTGAATTAAGGTGCAAAGTCAAAGGGCCTTTAGCCGATTTGAAAAGTCCTGTCAAAACCTTTTTTCCGCGGGCCACGCCTGGCACGATCCAGCCAACCCTGCGGAATTCTTGCCTTCAATTGTCCTCGGCCGGCTTGGAATCAGCCGTTCCCGGGGTGGCGGAACCGGGCATGGAATAGGCCGGAAAGCGGGCAGGAGCGGGGGCGGCGGCCGGCTTGTCCTTGGCCTTGGCCTTGTCCGCGCCCTTGGTGCCCATGGTGATCTGGCCCTCGATGACCGCGCCCTCCTCGATGACCAGCACCGGGGTGCGCAGGCTGCCCACCAGGTTGGCGGTCTTGTGCAGCACCACCTTTTCCGAGGCGGTGATCTCGCCCTCCACGTGGCCGCTGATGACCATCTGGCCCACCCGGACCTGGCCCTCCACGTTGGCCTCCTTGCCGATCACCAGGGTGCCCGCGGACTCCACCTCGCCCTTGAAGGTCCCGTCTATGCGCACCGAGCCGGTGAAGTGCAGCTTGCCCTGGTAGGAGGTGCCTGCGCCGAGGAAGGCATTGATCTCGTCCTTGCCCATGGAGAACTCCTTGCTGCTCTGGGAGCGGCCCTCGGCCGCGCCCGTCCTGGGGCCACGGGTGGCATACCAGCGAAACCCGAGCATCACAACCTGCCGTTCATCCCGCGCCTAGGACTGCTTGAACACGAACCGGCGCATAGACACGTTCATGACCAGGCCGATGAGGCAGAAGTTCACCAGGGTGGCGCTGCCCCCGTAGCTGATGAACGGGAGGGGGATGCCGACCACGGGCATGAGTCCCAGGACCATGCCCATGTTGATGAGGATCTGCCAGAAGAAATAGAAGAACACCCCTGCGGCCAGGAACGACCCGAAACGGTCCTTGGCGTCCTGGGCGGCAAGAAAGAGATGGTACAAAAACAGGCAGAAGATGGAAAGCAGAATGATGCACCCGAAAAAGCCCCATTCCTCGCCGAAAACCGCCACCGCGAAGTCAGTGTGCTTTTCCGGCAGGAAGCGGAGCTGGCTCTGGGTGCCGCCCAAAAAGCCCTTGCCCCAGACCTCGCCCGAGCCGATGGCGATCTGGGACTGGATGATGTGGTAGCCCTTGCCCCGGGGGTCCACGCTGGGGTCGATGAAGGTCAGGATGCGCTGCTTCTGGTAGTCGTGCAGGAAATGCCAGCCCAGGGGCATCAGGCACGGCACCAGGATGAGCACCAGCCGCAATACCGGCCAGCGCACTCCCCGGTAGAGGATGATCCCGCCGAGCAGGGCCAGCACCGAAAGGGCCGAGCCCAGGTCCGGCTGGAGCACGATGAGCGCAGCCGGGATCATGCCCACCCCTATCACCAGGAACAGGGGCACCCAGTCCAGGGGCCGCTGCCCCCGCGACAGGAGCTTGGCCCCCATGAGCAGGATGGATATCTTGGCCATCTCGCTGGCCTGGAAGTTCATGACCCCCAGGTCCAGCCAGCGCCGCGCGCCGTAGATGACCTTGCCGAAGAGCAGGGTGGACACCAGGAGCACGATGGTGAGGATGAACAGGGGCCAAGCCACCACCTGGAGGTGGCGGTAGTCGAAGACCATGAACGCGGCCATGCCGAAGAGACCCATGGCCCCCCAGATGAGCTGCTTCTGGTAGAAGGGGTTCACGGACAGCCCGTCCTCCAGGCGGAAGGCGCTGGCCGAATAGAGGTTGAGCACCCCCACCGCAAAGAGCAGGAAGGTCAGGCCCAGGAGAGCCCAGTTGAAATGGAACAGCACCCGACGGTCAAAGGGGCTCATGAGGCCTTCTCCGAGAAAAGGTAGTCGTACACCGCCTTGACCACCGGGCCTGCGGTGGAGCCGCCGTGGCCGCCGTGCTCCACCATGCAGACCACCACATAGGAGCGATCGGCCTTCTGGCCGAAGGTGGCGATCCAGGCGTGGTCACGCTCCCAGTACTCCATCTCCTCGGTCTTGCGCCGCCTCTCGGCCTCCGAGGCCTTGAGCCGGACCACCTGGGCCGTGCCGGTCTTGCCCCCGATGCGGGCGTCCTTGCGGATGAGCACCCGGGCGGTGCCCTCCTGCACGGTCTGCACCATGGCGTCCAGGATCATGTCCCGCTGCTTGTCGGTGAGGGGCAGGCGCTCCTGCACCGCGGGGTCGTCGTTCACGGTCAGGGAGGGCTTGATGAGGTCACCGCCGTTGACCAGGGCGGACACGAACCGGGCCACCTGGATGGGGGTGACCTGGTCGTAGCCCTGGCCGATGGCCATGTTCAGGTTCTCGCCCGGGTACCAGTTCTCGCCCATGCGCTTGCGCTTCCACTCCCGGGAGGGGATGAGCCCGGGCTTCTCGTGGGGCAGGTCGATGCCGGTGACCTCGGAAAAGCCGCACCCCTTGGCGAAGGTGTGCATGCGGTCCACGCCCAGCCGGTCGCCCATCGAGTAGAAGTACACGTCGCAGGATTGGACCAGGCCGCGCATGAAGTCCACGGAGCCGTGGCCCTCCTTCTTCCAGCAGCGGAAGACCCGGGTGCCGAAATTATAGGCCCCGTTGCAGAACACGCCGTCCTTGGGGCTCACCCCGTAGTGCAGGGCCGCGCCGCCCACCACCAGCTTGAACACCGAACCCGGCGGGTAGGCGCTCTGGATGGGCCGGTTCTGCATGGGGTGCATGGGGTCGTCGCGCAGCTCGGCCCACTGCTTGCCGGACAGGCCCAGCACGAACTGGTTGTTGTCAAAGGAGGGCTGGCTCACATAGGCCAGGATGCGGCCGGTGGCCGGGTCCATGACCAGGAGCGAGCCGGCCTGGCCGTCCAGCAGGTGGAAGCAGTGCTCCTGCAGGGCCAGGTCGATGGACAGGGTGAGGTTCTCCCCGGCGCCTGGCGGGGTGACCACCTCCTCGCCCAGGCGGCGGCCGGTGGCGTCCACCTCCAGGTTCGCCACGCCCTTGGTCCCGCGCAGGCGGTTCTCCAGGACCAGTTCCATGCCGTTCTTGCCCACCAGGTCGCCCATGGCCAGGCCGGAGTCGCGCTCCAGTTCCTCCTCGCTCACCTCGGCCACGTAGCCCAGCACGTGGGCCATCAGGGCCCCCTGCGGGTAGTAGCGCTTGGGCCGGACCACGATCTCCAGCCCGGGCCAGAACAGGGTGTTGGCCTCGATGCGGGCCAGGAGGTCGAAGGGCAGGTCCTGCACCAGGATGAGGGGCTCGAAGGGCTTGATCCGCTTGCGCAGGTGCTCCACCCGCTGCACCAGGTCCGCGGTGGGGATCCCGGTCCAGGCGCTGACCTGGGCCAGGGTGGCCTTCATGTTCTTCACGTCCTCGCGCACTAGGCCCAGGGCGTAGGCCGGCTCGTTCACCGCCACCAGCCGGCCCTCCCGGTCGCGGATCAGCCCGCGCGGGGCGTAGATGGCCTCCCGCCGCAGCTGGTTGTCCCGGGCCTTCTGGGCGAACTCCTCGCCGCGGTGGATCTGCAAATACCACAGGCGCAAGGCGAACAGGGCGAAGAGCCCCAGCACCAGGCACTGGAGCAGGACGAGGCCGCTGCGCGGCGGTAGCTGGCCTTCAGGCTCGAGGTTCGTCGTCATGGCGCACGTTGCGTTTGTAGAGCGCGAAGAGCACGCCCCACTCCAGGGTGAACAGCACCGCCTGCAGGGTGCATTCCGCGGCCAGCCGGCCCTGGTCCGGGACCATGTCCTGCAGGCTGGCCATCATCCGCACCAGGACGAAGCGCCACACCCCCAGGAAGGCGCCGATGATGAAGATGAACAGGAAGTTGCGCGACTCGAACAGCCAGCGCCCCACCAGGTACACGACCAGGAGCCCGGCGTACCAGAGGATGAGCGAACCGAAGGCCAGGGAGCCCACGCCCTCCTGCAGCACGATGAACAGCCCGGCCAGCCAGACGGTGGCCGAAACCCGGCGCTGCTGCAGGCACACGACGAGGGCCGGGGCGAAGAAGTCCACCCCGGGCAGGAAGCGCTGCGCCCAGATCCCGATCAGGACGAAGCCGATCCAGAACAGGGTGGGGTGGACGTTGCGGCCGGCCAGGCCGTAGGCGGTGTAGGTGGGGGCGTTGGGCACGGCGCGCTCCGGCTCCGCCTAGTTGCCGGTCTTGGGCTTGGGCTTGGGCGCCGGGGACTGGGCCGGGGCGGGCCGGGGCGCGGGAGAGGGCTTGGTTCCGGGCTTGGTCGCGCCGCCAGGCTTGGGCGCGTTGGCCACCGGCTTGGGCTTGGCCGGCGCGACCTCGGTCGCCGGCTTGGCCGGGGCCGCGGGCGCGGTGGCGTTCCCCGCAGGGATGGTGGCGTTGGAAACCGGCGCCACCAGGGGCAGGTCCTCGGGGTCCTCCTCGGGCGCCGAACCCGGGATGCGGGTGAAGAGCAGGACCTCCTCCAGGGAGTTATAGTCCACCAGGGGCCGGGCATGCACGGTGAGGAACAGGGAGATGTCCGAACGCTCGATGGCGGTGACCTCGGCCACGGGCAGGCCCTTGGGGAATATCCCGTCCAGGCCGGAGCTGACCAGGACCTCGCCCATGTCCAGCGGGGCGTTCAGGGGCACGTAGCGCACCTCCAGGTCCA
>JAEXTU010000320.1 GCA_023453335.1 Pseudomonadota bacterium
GGCTCACCGCCATCTCGCTCATGGACCTGGCCCCCTGGCGCGACACGAATCTGCGGGACTCCATTCGGACGTACCTGGTTAGGGAATCCGAAGACAAGATCCTGTTCGTCCGCTCCGTGGACGAACTGAGGCAGGCGATAGCCGGTCTGGCCCGGGCTTAAGAGCCGCGGCAATCATCCGATAAGTGAATGAATGATACAGTGGGACGCAACCAGGACGCAGACGCCATGCAGACCGTAGACATCCTCTGGCTTGTGGAGCACGTGGACCGCGAGTTCGACGTGGCCTGTGCGGTCACGCACCTGCTCGCGGCCAGGCACGGCATCCGGGCGGAGGTCCGCCACATCTATCGCGACGCCGCGGCCTGCCTGGAAGGCATGTCCCCTCGGCTGGTGGTGCATCCCTTCTTCTATTACGCCCAGGGCGCCCTGGCCACCGAGGATTTCACACGCGCCTGGCCCGATGCCGTCCACTTCAACCTGGCCTGGGAAGAGTTGTTCTACCCGGCCAATGCCGCAGTGAAGGCCCCCTCGGACGACTTCGCCCGGGACCGGGTCCTGCACCACGCCTGGGGCGAATTCTTCCGGGACTACCTGGCCAAAGCCGGGGTGGACCCCGCCCGGGTCTTCGTCAACGGCAACCCGGCCTACGGACTCTACCGCGAGCCCTATCGCCGTTTCTACAAGGACCGCGCGTCCCTGGCGGCAGCGCATGGGCTCGATCCAGACCGGTGCTGGGTGTTCATTCCCGAGAACTACCGCTGGGCCTTCGTGTCCGAGGCCAAAATCCGGGGGCTGGCGGCAAAGGGCGGCCGGGTGGAGGACTTCCTGCTCCTGCGCCAGTTCTGCATCGAGTCCCTGGCCGAAGTCCTGCGCTGGAGCGAGGAGGCCGCGGGCCGCAGCGACTGCGAGATCATCTTCCGGCCCCGGCCGGCCACCCATTCCGCGGCCATGGCCGAGTTCCACCGGCAGGCCGTGGGCAAGGCGGACCCCACCCTGCGCTTCATCAAGCAGGAGTCGGTGCGGGAATGGATTCTTGCCAGCGACCTGGTGCTCTCCTCCATCAGCACCAGCCTCATCGAGGCCGCCGTGGCCGGCAAGCCGGCCTGCATCCTGGCCCCCCTGCCCATCCCCGGCCCCCTGTACTGCGACTGGTACGACCTGCCCCCCCGCCTCACCACCCGGGAGGATTTCCAGGCCGCCTGCACCGGCGAACTGCAGTTTCCCGGCCGCCACGCCCTGGGCGAGTGGGCCGAGCGGGAGATGCTCTCCCGCGGCGACCCCATCGCCGGCCTGGCCGGCATCCTGGCCCGTCTGTTCGCCGCCCTGCCCATGGCCCCGGCCCCGGCCGGACCCCCGGACTGGATAGGGGAGATACGGGACAAGCGCTATTTCAACGACGCCACCCACGAGAAGGACGCCTTTGGCCAGGCTGAGGTCCTGCACCGCACCACGGCCTGGGCCGCGGTCCTCGACGGCCCGGCAGCCCGCTCCGCGGCAGGGGAGGCCCGGCCATGAGCCCGGAGGCCATGAACAAGACCATGGCTCGCTCGGACCTGGCCACCCGCCAAGGCCTCCTGGCTGCGGAGCGGCTGAACGCCCTGCTGCGTGACCTGCGGGCCAAGGGCCTGGCCCCCTCCTCCTGGCTCGGCACCCTGCCCGGCGACCCCGCCGAGGAGGCCCTGGGCCAGGGCGGCCTGACCCAGCGCCTGGGCTACGAGCCCCTGCCCGGCGCGGAGGACGACCTGCGCATCCCCTGGTTCCTTTACTGGGAGGCGGCCTGGGTCCTGCGCCACGCCGAGCCGCTGCTGCATCCGGGCGCCCGTGTCCTGGACGGCGGGGGCGCGGCCTCGCTGTTCGCCTGCCAGTTGGCCTCCCTGGGCTGCCAGGTGCACGCCGTGGACATCAACCCCCGGCTGGCCGAACATGGCAACGCCATCGCCCGGGCCATGGGCTGGGACCTGCACTGCCACGCCATGAACCTGGCAGAGCTCGACTTCCCGGACAACAGCTTCGAGCATGCCTTCTCCATTTGCGTGTTCGAGCACCTGGACCATGACCTGAAACAGGCCGCCCTGGCCGAGATTGCGCGCTGCCTGGCCCCGGGCGGCACCCTGTCCCTGACCTTCGACTACCGCAACCCGGCCCCGGGCGTGGTGGGCGTCGGCAAGGATCCTCGGCCACGCAACCGCATCTCCAGCCCGGAGGACGTGCGGCGCGCTTTCCTGTCCACCGGCCGCTTCGAGGTGCTGGGCAATCCCGAGTTCTTGGACAACGGCGAGTCCTACCTGGTGCACCCCGCCTTCGGGAACACTCCCTATACCTTCGGCTCGCTGTTCCTGCGGAGGCTGCCGTGACCGCGCCGCACAGCACGGACGCCCCGCTGCTCTCGGTGGTGGTGTGCACCTACAACCGGGAGGCCCTGCTGTCCCGTTGCCTGGAGAGCCTGCTCGCCCAGGACGAGCCGGGCGTGGACTACGAAATCCTGGTGGTGGACAACAATTGCACGGATGGGACCTGCACCCTGGTGGAGGGCTGCAAGGCCCAGGAGCCCCGCCTGCTCCGCGTCATGGAGCCGCGGCAGGGGCTGTCCCACGCACGCAACTGCGGAGCCGCCGCAGCGCGCGGCCGCTGGCTGGCCTACGTGGACGACGACGCCATGGTCCCCCTGGACTACGTGGCGCGCTGCGCGGACATCATCGCCCGGCACGCCCCGGACATCCTCGGCGGGCCCATCCTCCCCTACTACACCACCGCCCGGCCGGCCTGGTTCAGGGACAGCTACGAGATTCGCCGTCACACCACGCAGACCGGCTTCTCCGCGACCTGCCCGGTGTCGGGCTCCAACTTCGTGATCCGGCGGGAGGTCCTGCTCGGCCTGGGCGGGTTCGACCCGGCCCTGGGCATGCAGGGATCCACCCCGGGCTACGGCGAGGAGCGCAAGGTCCTGGAGGCCTACCGCGAGAGGACCCCAGCGGCCGAGCAGAAGGTCTACTACGACCTGGACCTGCCCGTGTACCACCACGTCCCCCCGCACAAGCTCCGGAGAGCCTACATCCTGGGGCGGTTCTTCGCCGGCGGGGTGACCATGTGCCGGCTCAAGGGGTACGGCTGGCGAGAGATGGCGCGGCTCCTGTGCCGGGCCCCGGGCCGCCACCTGGCCCACGCCGCCCGCGAGATTCGCCAACACGGCCTCACCGGGGCCGACTACCTGGACATAGCCCGCCACGCTGTGCTGGACGTCGGCGTGGTCTGCCAATTCATCCGGTCGAAGCTTGCTTCGGCCGCATCCCGCAACACCGGAGATAAAGGCCATGGCAAGAAGCATCCTGCTTGACGGAAAGCTGGTAGACGAATCTTCCGACTGTTACGTCATCGCCGAGATCGGCCACAACCACCAGGGCAGCCTGGACACCGCCATGGAACTGGTACGCCAGGCCGCGGAGAGCGGCGCCGATGCGGTGAAGCTCCAGAAACGCGACAATCGGGCCATCTACACCAAGGCGATGTTCGACAAGCCCTACGAGAACCGCAACAGCTACGGGGATACCTACGGCAAGCACCGGGAGTTCCTGGAGTTCGGCCGCAGCCAGTTCCTGGCCCTGCGCGACTACGCCAAGGAACTGGGCCTCACCCTGTTCGCCACCGCCTTCGACCAGGGCAGCGCGGATTTCCTGGCCGAGCTGGACATGCCCCTGTTCAAGATCGCCTCGGGCGACCTCTGGAACCTCCCGCTGCTGCGCCACGTGGCCGCCCTGGGCAAGCCCATGATCATATCCACCGGCGGGGCCGAATTCGCAGACGTGCGGCGGGCCGTGGAAGCCATCCTGCCCATCAACCGCCAGTTGGCCGTCCTGCAGTGCACCTCGGGCTACCCCTCGGCCTTCGAGGAGCTCAACCTGCGGGTCATCGAGACCTACCGCCGGGAATTCCCGGAGTGCGTGGTCGGGCTGTCCGCCCACGACAGCGGCATCGCCATGGCCGTGGTCGCCTACGTGCTGGGAGGCCGCATCGTTGAGAAGCATTTCACCCTGAACCGGGCCATGCGCGGCACGGACCACGCCTTCTCCCTGGAGCCCGTGGGCCTGCGCAAGATGATCCGCGACCTGAAACGGACCCGGGTGGCCTTCGGCGACGGGGTCAAGCAGCCCCTGGAGACGGAGAAGGCCCCCCTGACCAAGATGCGCAAGCAGATCGTGGCCGCCCGCGACCTGCCCGCGGGACATGTGCTGGCCATGGCCGACCTGGGCTTCAAGTCGCCCCTGACCACCGGCCTTCAGCCCTATGACCTGGAGCTGGTCCTGGGCGCGACCACCGTGGCGCCCTTGTGCGCAGACGATCCGGTCACCGCCGACGCGATCAGGAAGTAGCAGCCATGCACGACCTGCCCTCCCCGGATCGGCTCTTCGTCCTCCCGGACACGGTGGCGGTGGTCACCGGCGCCACCGGAAACCTGGGCCCCCTGTGGATATGCACTCTGGCCGCGGCCGGAGCGCGGGTCCTCGGGGTGGACCGTCCCGACCCGGCCTGCGAAGCCGGCCTGGCCGAACTGGCCGCGGCCCTCGGGCCGGACCGGTTCCTGGCCGCCCGCGCCGACGTGCGGGACAAGGAGGCCCTGCACCGCGCCCTGGACTCCTGCACCGGGCGCTTCGGGGCACCCGCGGTGCTGGTGAACAACGCCGGAGTGGACACCCCCCCGGGCTCCGCGGGGCGGACCTACCGGACCGAGGATGCCCCGGGCGAGGACTTTCGCCTGGTGCTGGAGGTGAACGTCCTGGGACTGTTCCTCTGCTGCCAGGTCTTCGGCGGGGCCATGGCCGGCCAGGGCAAGGGCTCCATCATCAACATCGGCTCCCTGTACGCCTCGGTGTCCCCGGACCCGCGCCTGTACGAGCATCTGCCCGCCGACCCGCCCTTCCTCAAGCCGCCGGCCTACGGCGCATCCAAGTCCGCGGCCGCCAACCTGACCCGCTACCTGGCCGCCCACTGGGGACCGCGAGGGGTGCGGGTCAACACCCTGTCCCCCGGCGGCGTGCTGGGCCGGCAGGACCCCGAGTTCCAGCGAAAATTCTGCGCACGCACCCCCCTGGGACGCATGGCCCTGCCCGGCGACCTGGCCGGGCCGCTCCTGTTCCTGGCCTCCGAGGCCTCGGCCTACGTCACCGGCCAGGAGCTTCTCGTGGATGGAGGTTTCACGGCATGGTAGAATTGCCCTTCATTCCCAACCGGGTGGACAATGCCCCCCGCCCCGCCGCCGCGGGCGGGGAGTTCGTCAAGCACGACCCGGCCACCGGCGCGCCCCAGGCCCTGGCGGCCCGTTCCGGGGCCGCGGACGTGGAGGCCGCCGTGGCGTCGGCCCGGGCGGCTTGGCCAGGCTGGGGCGGGTTGACCCCGGTACGCCGGGGCGACATCCTCTTCGACCTGGCCGACATCCTGAAACGGGACAGGGAAGAGGTGGCCTCCACCGTGCACCGCGAGACCGGCAAATCCATGCGCGATGCCCTAGGGGAGACCGACGGGGCCATCGCCCTGGGCCGGTTCATGGCCGGGGAGGGCCGCCGCTCCTATGGCCGGACCACCACCAGCGCCATGTCCAACCGCCAGGCCATGACCATCCGCCAACCCCTGGGCGTGGCCGGGCTCATCATCGCGGCCAACACCCCTATCGCCAACGTGGCCTGGAAGGTCTTCCCCGCCCTGGCCTGCGGCAATACCGCGGTGCTCAAGGCCGCGGAAGACACCCCGGCCACCGCCGACGTGTTCACCCGCAAGGCCGCCGAGGCCGGACTGCCGCCCGGGGTCCTCAACGTGATCCAGGGCCTGGGCCGGGAGGCGGGGGCGCCCCTGGTCGAACACCCCGGGGTGGACGTGGTGAGCTTCACCGGCTCCACCGCCGTGGGCCGCAGCATCCACCAGGCCGCAGGGCAACGCCTGGCGAAGATCTTCCTGGAGATGGGGGGCAAAAACCCCTTCATCGTGTGCGACGACGCGGACCTGGAGCAGGCCCTGCGCTGGGCCTTGCTCTCAGCCTTCAGCAACGCAGGGCAGCGCTGTGCCTCGGCCAGCCGCATCATCGTGTTCGAGTCGGTCTACGAACAGTTCCGCGACGAGTTTGTGCGCCGGGCCCTGGCCCTCAAGGTGGGCTCCGGGGACGGCGACGACCTGGGCCCGGTCATCAACGCCCGCCAACTCGAAACCATGCTCGGGGCCGTGGCCTCGGCCGAACAGGCCGGGGCTCGGATCCTGTGCGGCGGTAAACGGCTGGCCGGGCCGGCCTGGGAAGGCGGGTACTTCCTGGCCCCCACGGTCATCGAGGATGCCGACCCGGACGCGGGGATATCCCGCGTCGAGTTGTTCGGGCCCATCACCTGCCTGTACCGGGCTCAGGACTTCGCTCACGCCATGGCCCTGGCCAACGACTGCGACTACGGCCTCACCGCCTGCATCCACACCTCCAGCGTGCACCGGGCCCAGGCCTTCGTGGCCGGCATCCAGGCGGGGGTCGCCTCGGTCAACGCCGGCACCTACGGCAGCGAGCCCCACATGCCCTTCGGCGGGCTCAAACTCTCGGGAAACGGCCTGCGCGAGCCCGGCACCGAGGCCCTGGACGTGTACTCCGACTGGAAGACCGTCTACCTCAACCACTTCCCGGAAAAGGCCTGACATGGAACGCCAGCCCGACATCGTGGCTCTGGTGCCCGCCCGCTCCGGGTCCAAGCGGATCCCCGGCAAAAACATCCGCCCCCTGGCCGGCCACCCGCTCCTGGCCTACACCGTGGGCGCCGCCCTGCAGAGCGGGATCTTCACCCGGGTGGTAGTCTCCACCGACTGCCCCCGGACCTCTGCGGCCGCGGTCCACTACGGGGCCGAGGCCCCCTTCCTCCGACCCGCGGACATGGCAGGCGATCTGTCCCCGGACATCGCCTGGGTGCGCCACGCCCTGCGCCACCTGGCGGACGCGGGCCAGGGCTGCGACTGCTTCTCCATCCTCCGCCCCACCAGTCCGTTCCGTCTGCCCGCAACCATCCTCCGGGCCTGGAAGGCGTTCTTGGCAGACCCCGGCGCGGACTCCCTGCGCGCGGTGGAGAAGTGCAGCCAGCA
>JAEXTU010000358.1 GCA_023453335.1 Pseudomonadota bacterium
CTTCTCGTCCGCCGGTTCCTGAACTAAGCCCCGGTACCGTCCTCGGCCACGTCGCAGATGCAGCACAGGAAGGTGGCGGGCTCGGTGTCCGAGAGGTTGCGCATGCCGTGCGGGGCCATGCTGGGCACGTACACCGCGTCGCCCGGGCCGGTGGTGGCCTTCTCGGTGACGTTGCCCTCGCCGTCGTAGGCGTAGCACTCGAAGTACCCGGTGAGGATGAACATGGTCTGGGCGTAGAAGTGGTCATGGATGGGGATCACCCCGTTCGGCTCGGCGGTGAAGTGCCTGAGCCCATACGCCGGCCCGCCGTCCGCGCCCTTGCCCGCCTTGGACAGCCAGCGCACCACGATGCCCTGCACGTCCTGCGCCCTGCCCTTGAACGACGCGCTCTTCACCCGCGTCCCCTCGAACTCCATGTAATTGGCCACGAACATGGCGAAACCCCTGGTTGGGATGAGTTGGTTGGGATGAGCTGGCGCCTACCCGGCCCTCGCCACCCGCGGCCCCTCGGCCGTGTCCTCCACCGCGTAGCCCAGGGCTTTCAGCTCGTCGCGCAGGCGGTCGGCGGCGGCGAAGTCCTTTTTGGCGCGGGCCTGGGCGCGCTGCTGGACCAGGGCGGAGACCTGGGGGGGCCACTGGTCCGCGGGGAGGGGGAGCGCGGCGCGGTCCAGGATGCCGAGGAGGTCGTCGGCCTTGAGCAGTTCGTCCAGGCAGGCGGCGGCCGCGGCGGGCGGGAGCGCCTGCTTGGCGAGGCGGCTGCGCAGTTCGCGGCAGAAAGTGAAGAGCGTGGGCCAGAAGGCGTAGAGCGACAGGTCGTCGTCCACGGCCCGGCGCAGGGCGGTGCGCAGCTCCACGCACAGGGCCTCCACGTCCGAGGCCGGGCTGCCGCCCGCGCCCGAGGCGGCGCTCAGCGCGGCGGCCGCGTCCTGTACCTTGGCCCGGTTCTTGTCCCACATGGCCAGGGTCTCAGGCGCGTCGCAGAGCGGCTTGTGGTAGGAGCCCGAGAGCAGCCACAGGCGCAGGGAGCGCGGGCTGTGCCCGGACTCCAGGAGCCCGTCCAGGCCGGGCCGGGCCGCGACGTCGTCCGCCTTGCCCTCGCCGGCCGCGGCCACCGGCTGCACCACCATCCAGGCCCGGGGCCGCACCTCCGCGCCGTAGGCCCAGATGGCGCGCAGGTTCTCCAGGTGGGGGAAGCGGTGGGTTTCGCCGGCCGCGGCCAGGTCCACCCGGGGCAGGGCCCCCAGTGCGGCCAGGGCCATCTGGGCGAACCAGGAGGGGCGCACGTTGCCCCACTCCAGGGCCCAGAACTCGCCCTCCTTGATGTCGGCCAGGGCTGCGCGCTTGAGCAGGGTGAAGTCCCGGGCATTCTCCTTGGCGTAGGCCCCCAGGTCCACGGTCTTGCCCAGGGACTGGCCGGCCAGGTCCACCCCGGCCATGCGGCCGTAGTCCTTGTCCCGGGCCACGTCGAAATACACCGAGCGCAGCTTCTCGTAGGCCAGGCCGCGGGAGAGCAGGCCGGTGACCAGCTTGGCCGCCTTGGCCGAGGCGTCACCCACCGGGGCGAACTCCACCTTGGCCAGGCCCAGCGCCGCGGCGGCCTCGGCCAGGCGCTCTTGCACCTTGGCCGCATAGTCGGCCCGGCGCAGCTTGGCCGCGCGCGCGGCCTTGAGCGTGGAGTCCTCCAGGTCGGCCAGGCCCACGGCCAGCCGCGCGCCCCCGCCCCCCTCGCCCTCGGACCGCAGACGGCGGGCCAGCACGTCCAGGAAGGCCAGGCGCCGCCAGAAGGACAAACTCCCCCAGCGGTCCAGGGCCGGACCCACCGCGTACAAACAGGCCTCCCGGCTGTCCGGGGCCACGAAGGCCCGGCTGCCGCCGGCCGCATCGGTGACCTGCGGCCCCTGCTCGGCCTTGGGCGCGAACAGGGTGGTGGAGAGATAGCGCTCTCCACTGTCAGGAATGATGACCACGATGAGGCCGGACTCGAGGTCCTTGGCCAGCTTGAGCGCGCCGGCCACGGCCGCGCCGCTGCTCATGCCGGCCAGGAGGCCCTCCTGCCGGGCCAGCAGCCGCGCGGTCTCGAAGGCCTCCTCGTCCTCGACATGGATGGTGGCGTCCAGGGCCGAGCGGTCGAAGATGCCCGGCGGGTAGGACTCCTGCATGTTCTTGAGGCCCTGGATCTTGTGCCGGGGATAGGGCTCCACGGCGATGACCTGGACCGTGGGGTCGTACTCGTGCAGCCGCTTGGCCAGGCCCATGACCGTGCCCGAGGTGCCGAGGGACGCCACCACGTGGGTGACTTTCCCGCCGGTGGCCTCCCAGATCTCCGGCGCGGTGCCTCGGTAGTGGGCCTCGATGCTGGCCGGGTTGTTGAACTGGTCCATGAGCACGTTGGCGTCGGGCTCCTCGCGGGCCAGGCGGTAGGCGGCCTCGATGGCCCCGTCCGTGCCCAGGCGGCCGGCGGTGAGCTCGATCTGCGCGCCGAAGGCCCGCATGATGCGCTTGCGCTCCTCGGACGCGGTCTCGGGCATGAACAGCTTGAGCTTGTGCCCCTTGACCGCACAGACCATGGCCAGCCCCACCCCGGTGTTGCCGCTGGTGGCCTCGATCACGGTCTTGCCCGGGGTGAGGGACCCGTCGGCCTCGGCGGCCTCGATCATGGCCAGGGCCACCCGGTCCTTGATGGACCCGCCCGGGTTCACCGCCTCGATCTTGGCCAAAATCTTGACGGCCGGCCGCGGACTCAGGGGGCGCAGCTCCACCAGCGGGGTGTTGCCGATGCGGGACAGGACGTGGGGATGGTGCATGGCGGTCCTTGCGCCGGGCTCAGTTGGCGCGGCCCGGCGCATTTCCTCTAGGGGAAAATCGCCCCGGCGGCAAGGGTGGCCCGCTCCTTGCAGCCCAGGCCCCGAACACCCAGCCCCTCCGAGGTCAGCGCCATGCAGTTGTACCAGTTCCTGGACAAGAACATCGAGGCCCTGCGCCGCCGCGTGCCCCAGACCGTTGCCTGGCTGGAGGCCTCCGGCACGAGTCCGCGCGCCCTGGAGGACCTCATCCTGGTCAACCGCATGGGCCTCATGGACATGCCCCTGCCCGAGGGGGGCAGCATCTTCGGGGCGATGCCGCCAGAGGCGTACTACGCCCGCTGGAACACCAAGGACCAGGCCGACCGCAGCGCCACCCTCATCGTGGGCTGCAACCTGGGCTACGGCATCAACCACGTGCTCACCCAGACCCCGCCCACCCACAAGGTGCTGGTGTTCGAGCCCAGCCCGGCCATGCTCTACGCCTGCCTGGGCCAGACCGACTACTCGCCCTGGATGGACATGGGCAAGCTCTTCTTCTTCCCGCCGGACAAGGCCATGTTCCAGCAGATCATCCAGGGCATCGACCTCCAGCTCATCCACGGCAAGATCCACCTGCACCTGGACGTCCCCAGCCAGCAGGTGGGGCCGCAGTACGCCCAGTTGGGCGGCGAACTGCGCAAGGCTTTGGAGGGCTTCACCCTGGAGATGACCACCCTGCGCCTGCGTCAGGACGTGATGCTGGGCAACGAGCTGGCCAACTACCACCGGGCCTTTGCCGACGGCTCCCTGGCCCCCTTGCAGGGGGCGGGCAAGGGCCTGTCCGCGGTGATCCTGGGCGCCGGCCCCTCCCTAGCGGCCAGCGCCCCGGCCCTGGCCGCCAACCCCGGCCACGCCCTGTACCTCACCTCCCTGCAGACCCTCCCGGCCCTGCACGCGCTGGGCCTCAAGCCGCACCTGTGCATGGCCATCGACTATTCCGAGGGCATGCTGGGCATCGCCCAGCGCCTGGACCCGGAGTGGTGCCAGGACATCCCCCTGGTCTACTCCGCCAAGGTGCGGCCCGAGGTGGTCCAGGACTACCCCGGCCCCACTATTCCCCTGTGGACCGAGGGCGGCCTGGGCACCTTCGCCCTGCGCGGCCACGTGCCGGTCATCGACGCCGGCGGCAACGTGTCCGTGACGCTCCTGCGCTTCTGCAATTTCCTGGACGTGAGCCAGGTGCTCCTGGTGGGCCAGGACTTCGCCTGGAAGCTGGATGCCGCCGCCACCCACGTGGCCGGCCACCACGCCGCGGCGAACGCGTTCAATCCCCATACCCGCAAATACCTCACGGCCAGGAACTGGCGGGGCGAGGAGGTGGCCACGGCCATGCCCTACCTGACCGCGGCCCGGGACATGGAGGCGGGCATCCCCACCCTGGGCCGGCCGGTCTTCGTGGTCTACGGCGACGGCCTGCCCCTGCGCGGGGCCACGCCCGTGGGCCTCCGCCAGGTCCAGACCGAGGGGCACCTAGCCTCCCGGCCGGGCAGCCTGGACCGCTACTTCGCGGCCCTGCGCGAAACCCGCCGCCCCGTGGCCCCGCCGGCCTTCGAGGCCCGCTCCCCGCAGTGGACCTCCTCCCTGCGCGCGGTGACCAAGCGCCTGGAAAAGCTCTTCACCCGGCCCGAGCGCAAGGGCGACGAGATCCAGGCCGCCCTGGGCCAGGTCCACGTGTTCCTGCGCCAGGACCGCCTGTACGCGCCCTACCTGTTCAACGAGATCATGGACCTGGCCGGCCTGGTCCACGTGCGGGCCGCCTATTCCCGCGCCGACCTGGGCGAGTTCAAGCGCATCGCCAAGCGCAGCCTGGACAAGGTGCGGGAGATGGACCGGGTGCTCGGGCAGGCGTCCCCGGAGGCCCGGGCCGGCAACGCCGCCTGACCCGGGTCCCGAGTCCGGGAAACCCTGCGGCCCCGGGCCGTTCGCCGTAGCTGGCTCCTGACCCGTTGCCAGCGCCCCGGGCATGCACTATACGCACCCCATGCGTATCCCCGTCCCGGTCCGGGACTTTCTCCTGGCCTCCCTGCCCCTGCTGCTCCTGCTCGCCGCGCTCTATGCCTGGTCCGGGAGCACCGAGCAGCTCATGTGGACCTTCCGGGTGCACAAGTCCGAGCACGACCTGGCGCGCCAGGTCATGTACTGGATCACGGACTGGGGCAACTTCACGGTCTACGCCTTCTATCTCCTGCTCATGGTGCGGGCCCTGGCCCGCGGCCAGCGCGGGGTGTGGCGGGGGGTGCTCGTCTTCGCCGCGGTGCAGATCGCGGTGAACCTGGTGCTGCTCACCGGGGTAAAGATGGCCCTGGGCCGGCCCCGGCCCAACACCGGCGCCCAGGTGTTCGAGTTCTTCACCGCCGACCCCCGGTACCACTCCCTGCCCTCGGGCCACACCGCGGAGATCACCGGGTCCTGCCTGCCCCTGGCCCTGCACAAGGGCCGGCCGGCCCTCTCCCTGGCCCTGGGCTGCGTGGTGGCCCTGGTGGGCTTCTCGCGCATCTACCTGAACGAACACTATCCTGGCGACGTGTTCTTCGGCTGGGTCTTCGGGGCCTTTGCCGGGTGCCTCACCGCCAGCCTGTGGAAAAAGCATGAGTGAGCAAGCCCTCGGCCGCCCCGGCAACCGACTCTTCCGCCTGGCCGCCTTCCTGCCCCTCCTGGCCCTGGGCCTGGTCCTGGCCGCCCAGACCCTGCCCTACCTGGACAGCCGGGCCCTGTGGTTCTCGGACGAGGTGCGCTACGGCAACGCCTTCCAGAACCTCTGGGAGCGCGGGCACTGGCTGGTCCTGTACCTGAACGGCATCCCCTACCCGGACAAGCCGCCGGTCTATTTCTGGCTGCTGGCCGGGCTGCGCGCCCTCACCGGCGAGACCTCGCCGGCCCTGTTCATGCTGGGGGCCGCGGTAACCGCGCTCCTGGTGCTGGCCGCCACCTGCATCCTGGTGCGCCGGGTGGCGGGCGGGGACCGGGAGCACGCCCTGGCCGCCGGCCTCATCCTGCTCACCTGCTTCTCGTTCATCGGGATCGGCCACTACTCCCGCATGGATCTGCTCTTCGCCGCGCTCATCACCCTGGCCCACGTCTGCCTGCACCGGGCCTGGACCCGGCCCTCGGCCCTGGGCTGGCAGCTGGCCGGCTGGGGCCTGGCCGCCCTGGCCACCCTGACCAAGGGCCCCTTCGGCCTGGCCTTTCCCCTGCTGGCCGGGGTGGCATTCCTGGCCTGGCGCGGCGACCTGCGCCGCCTGTTCCGGCGGGACGTGGCCGTGGGCCTGGGCCTTCTGGCCCTGGTCCTGGCGGGCTGGGTGGCGGCGGCCTGGTTCGGGGGCGAGCACGACTACATCCGGGACATTTTCCACAAGGAAATCTACAAGCGGGCCATGGACGCCCCGCACCACGGGCAGAAGGCCTGGTACTACCTGGCCACCCTGCCCCTGGCCGGCCTGCCCTGGACCTTCCTGCTCCTGGGCCTGCCCTGGCTGCGGCTGGCCCGCCCCGGCTTCTGGCGCGGGGTGTGGGCCAGGCGGCGCGAGGCCGCGGGCGGAACCGCCTATTTGTGGTGCGCCGTGCTCACCAGCCTGGCCCTGCTCTCGGCGGTGAGCATCAAGCTGACCATCTACCTCCTGCCCCTGTACCCGCCCCTGGCCGCGCTGGCGGCCCGGACCTGGCTGGGCCTAGACGACCGGCCCCGGGCCCGGGTCATGTACGCCTGGGGCGGGCTGTTCGTGCTCCTGGCCCTGGGCCTGGCCGCAGCCCAGGTGCTCATCCATAAGGCCCTCACCCCGCCCTGGCCCATCGACCTGCCCTGGCCGTGGCTGGCCGTGGCGGCCGGCCTGGCCGCCCTGCTGGGCGCAGTGTTCGTGCGCCTGGCCCCGCGGCTGTCCGCCCGCAGCGGCCTGCTCCTCCTGGCCGCGGGCATGACCGCGTGGATCGCCCCCCTCAGCCTCAAGCTGGCCCCGGCCCTGGACCCGGTCATGAGCCCCCGGGAGCAGTCGGAGGTCATGGCCGGATACGTGCGCCAGGGGTACGAGCCCATGGCCTTTCGCATCTACTCCGGCACCTACACCTACTACCTGGGCCGGGACGTGTTCGAGACCCAGGACCGGGACGAACTGGCCGCCCGCATCGCGGCCGCGCCCAAGGCGGTGGTAGGCATGCAGAAGCGGTACTGGGACGAATGGAAGCCCGAGCAGCAGCCGGCCGGCCTGCACGTGGTGCACGCCCAGACCATCGTGGAGCGCGAGTACGTGCTGGCGGTCAAGGATGCCCCGCTACCTGCGGAGCCCGCGGCCAAGTCCCCGGCGTCGCCCGCGCCGCAGCCCGAGGCCGGGCTGAACCCCGCGCCCGGCGAGGACAATCCCGAGGCCCAGCCGGAATCTCCGGCGTCGTCCCCGGCCCAGCCCGCACCGCAGCTCCAGTCCCCGCCCGAACTGTTGCCCGGACCCCAGATTCCCGCTGCGCCGCAGCCGGAGGCCAAGCCATGATGCATCGCCACCTCCCCACCCTGCTCCTGGCCGGCCTGGCCCTGGCCGCGGCCCTGGCCTTCGCCGCCTGCGCCGGACGCGGCGGCCCGGATCCCGCCTACCGCGCGGCCCTGCGCACCTGGACCGCCTCCCGGCTCCTGTCCGAGCACAACGCCCTACGGGCCGAGGAGGACGCCCTGTACGTCCGGCTGGCCGAGACCCGCACCGGCGACCTGCCGCCCACGGCCCGCGAGGCCGCGGTGCGCTCCCTGGAGGATTCCCTGGACGCGGTCCAGGCCAAGCGCCGGGCCGTGGACGAAACCCTGGCCACGGGCATGTACGCCCAGCAGGAGATGCGCTATCCGGTGTCGCAGCGGGTGCTGCGGGTCGAGCCCCCGGCCGCTCCGGAGCAGGCTCCGGCGGCTGCCGCCCAGCAGCCTTCGCCGTTCACCGAAACTCCCGCCCAGCCGGCCACGGCCGCGGATGGGGCACAGCCGCCCAAGCCTGCCATACCGGAACCCGCAGCCGCCCCGGCCCAGGCTGCACCCGGCGTGGCGGAGGCGGCGCCCCCCCCGGCCGCACCTGCTCCGGCACCCGCGCCCGAGGCCGCCCCGGCCAAGCAGGCCGCAACCCAGGCTCCCGCCCCGGCACCGTCCGGCAAGGCCCGGGTGCTCGGGGTGGAAACCGCACGGACCCCGGCAGGCCTGGAGGTGCGGATACGGCTGGAGGGGAACCCGGCGAGGAAACTCTTCACCCTGGCCGCGCCGCCCCGGGTGGTGCTGGACATCACCGGGGTGGACGAGCCCGGCTTCCGGCTGTTCAACCGCACCCTGGAGGCGGTGGAGGCCCGGTCCCTGCGCCTGGGTTGGCACAGCGAGGGAAACTTCCTGCGCCTGGTCCTGGACACCGACCCGGAGCACGCGGGCCGCGCCAGCCTGGAGCAGGCCCCGGACGGCATCGTCCTGCGCGTCGCGCCCTAGTTCTGCGCATCGCGCCTGTTCTCAGTAGACCGACACGTAGCCCGCGGGCGGCAGGTCCCACTTGGCGCCGTAGACGTGCAGCGCCTTGACCGGCCGGCCGTTCGGCCCCTGGACCGCGCCGCCGGCGAGGGTCCAGGCCAGGATGCCGCCGCGCAGGTTGCGCATGGGGATGCCCCGGGCGGCCAGGGCCTCGGCCAGCTTGCCGCTGCGGTAGCCGATGGTGCAATAGCCCACGGCGGTCCGGTTCGCGAACCGGCCGGGGTCGGCCAAAAACTCCTCCCGGCTCACCGCCCCGGGCAGCATGGACACCGCCCGTTCGTTCTCCGGCCGGACGTCCACGAAGACCGCCCCGCCCTGTTCGAGCAGCTGCCGGGCCTCGTCCGGCGCGAGGTCCGGCACCGCCGGGAAATCCCTGGCGTACCCCACGTACATGGCCTCCACCGCAGCCAGCTTCTCGGCGTCGGTGGACGCCCGGGAGCAGGCCGCGGCCAGGGCCAGGGCGGCCAGAACGGCAAGCAGGGGCAGGATGCGGCAGCGCATGCCCGCAACCTACCCCAAACCCGCTGCCCAGGCCAGCCGCAATGCCAGGCTCGATAATGAAAAGCCCCCAGGGACACCCCGGGGGCTTGCCGCGGCAGGCCGTCCCGCCGCGATTCACGGCCTAGGCGGTCTTGAACACCAGCCTCCCGTCTTCCAGGTCCACCACGATGGACGCGGCCTCGGAAATGCGGCCGGCGATGAGCTCCTTGGCCAGGGGCGTCTCCACGTGGGCCGAGAGGTAGCGGCGCAGGGGACGCGCGCCGAAGGCCGGGCTGTACGCGGCCTGGGCCACGAACTGCCGGGCCGCGTCGCTGATGGACAGGTCCATGCGCCGCTCGGCCAGCCGCCGGCGCAGGCCGGCCAGTTGCAGGTCCACGATGGACGCCAGCTGGGCGGGCAGGAGCGGCTTGAAGAGCACGGTCTCGTCCACCCGGTTCAGGAACTCCGGCCGGAAGCTGCGGCGCAGGAGCTCCAGCACCGCGTCCTCCACCCCGGGCGCGAACTCGCCGGCCTCGGTGATGCCGTCCAGCATCTGCTGCGAGCCCAGGTTGGAGGTCATGATCACGATGGTGTTCTTGAAGTCGACGGTGCGGCCGTGCGAGTCCGTGAGCCGCCCGTCGTCCAGGATCTGGAGCAGGACGTTGAACACGTCGGGGTGGGCCTTCTCGATCTCGTCCAGGAGCACCACGCAGTAGGGCTTGCGCCGCACCGCCTCGGTGAGCTGGCCGCCCTCGTCGTACCCGATGTAGCCGGGAGGCGCGCCGATCATGCGGGCCACGGTGTGCTTCTCCATGTACTCGCTCATGTCCAGGCGCACCATGTTCTCCTCGGTGTCGAAGAGCGCCGCGGCCAGGGTCTTGCACAGCTCGGTCTTGCCCACGCCGGTGGGTCCCAGGAAGATGAAGGAGCCGATGGGCCGGCCGGGGTCCTTGAGGCCCGCGCGGGCGCGCAGCACCGCGTCGGCCACCGCGTCCACCGCCGCGTCCTGGCCCACCACCCGCTCGTGCAGCACCTGGGGCAGGCGCAGGAGCTTCTCCCGCTCCCCTTCCAACAGACGCGACACCGGGATGCCGGTCCAGCGCGAGACCACGGCCGCGATGTCGTCCGGCCCCACCTCTTCCTTGAGGAGCCGCTGCCCGCCCGCGGCCTGGTCCATGGCCGCCTCGCGCGCGGCGAGCTGCTTCTGCAGGCCGGCCAGGGTGGAGTACTTGAGCTCCGCGGCCCGGTTGTAGTCGAGCTTGCGCTCGGCCTCCTCGATCTCCAGGGTGGCGCGCTCCATCTCGGCCTTGAGGCGGCGTACCTGCTCGATGGCCCCCTTTTCCCGATCCCACTGGGCCATGAGGGTGTCGCGCTCTGCGCGCAGCTCGGCCAGCTCGGCCTCCAGCTTGGCCAGACGCTCCCGGCTCTTCTCGTCGGTCTCCTTGCGCAGGGCCTCGCGCTCGATCTCCAGCTGGGTGAGCTTGCGCACGGCCATGTCCAGCTCGGTGGGCATGGAGTCGATCTCGGTGCGGATCATGGCCGCGGCCTCGTCCATGAGGTCGATGGCCTTGTCCGGGAGCTGGCGGTCGGTGATGTAGCGGTGGGACAGGGTGGCGGCCTCCACCAGGGCCGAGTCGCTGATGCGCACCCCGTGGTGCACCTCGAAGCGCTCCTTGAGCCCGCGCAGGATGGAGATGGTGTCCTCCAACCCGGGCTCATCCACGAGCACGGGCTGGAAGCGACGCTCCAGGGCCGGGTCCTTTTCGATGTGCTTGCGATACTCGTCCAGGGTGGTGGCCCCGATGCAGTGCAACTGCCCTCTCGCCAGCATGGGCTTGAGCAGGTTGCCAGCGTCCATGGACCCCTCGGCCTTGCCCGCGCCCACGATGGTGTGCAGCTCGTCGATGAACAGGATGATGCGGCCCTCGCTCTTCTCGATCTCCCTCAGCACCGCCTTGAGGCGCTCCTCGAACTCGCCGCGGTACTTGGCCCCGGCGATGAGCGCGCCCATGTCCAGGGCGAAGAGGGTCTTGTCCTTGAGCCCCTCGGGCACGTCCTGCTTCAATATGCGCTGGGCCAGGCCCTCGGCGATGGCGGTCTTGCCCACCCCGGCCTCGCCGATGAGCACCGGGTTGTTCTTGGTGCGGCGGGACAGGATGCGGATCACCCGGCGCACCTCCTCGTCCCGGCCGATGACCGGGTCGAGCTTGCCCCCGCGCGCCTCCTCCACCAGGTCGCGGCCGTACTTCGTGAGGGCCTCGTAGGTGCCCTCGGGGTCGGCCGAGGTCACCCGCTGGCAGCCGCGCACCTCGGTGAGCACCCCCAGGATCTTGTCGGTGCTGAGGCCGAAGCGCTTGGCCACCCGGCCGCAGCCGGTGGACGCGGGCTCCTCCAGGAGCGCGAGCAGCAGGTGCTCCACGCTCACGTACTCGTCCTTCATGCGCTGGGCCGTGGCCAGGGCCTTGGCCAGCACCTGGGCGGCGCGGGAGGACAGGGATATCTGGCCGGCCTGGGCGCCCGGGCCGCTCACCGAGGGCAGGCGGGAGAGCTCGCCCTCGATCTCGGCCAGCACGGCGGCCGGATCGGCCCCGGCCTTTTCCAGGAGCCGGGGGGTGAGGCCCCCTTCCTGTCCGGCCAGGGCGGCCAGCAGGTGCTCGGGCTCCAGGGCCTGCTGCCCCCGGCCCGACGCGATGGCCTGGGCCTGGGCAATGGCCTCTTGGGACTTTTGGGTGAACTTGTTCAGGTCCATAGCGTTCGTCTCCGTATGTATGGTGACTGTGGGCTAGAGCAGCCGCTCCAGCTCCGCCACCTTGGTCTCCAGGTATTCGATGCGCTCCAGCAGGTCGACCACGATGGTGCCGCCCACCAGGCCCAGGTCCAGGTCCTCCATGAGCCGCTGGAGCTTGCGCAGCCGGTACACGTCCCGGATGCGGAAGAGGTAGGCCTCCTGGCCGGTGCGCTGGGGCTCGATCCAGCCCAGCTCGATGAGCTCGCCCAGGCGCGACGGGTGCACCGTGGTCAGATCCAGGAACTCGGCCCAGGAGACCATGCGCGAGCGCACCGGGTAGCGTCCGGAAAAGTCGTTCACGTCCATGCCAACTCCTCCCTAGAAATCCCGGGGCGAGAAATCGGAGTTCTCGGCCAGCCTGGCCCAGAGTTCCTTTTCCTCGTCCGTGAGCCGGGCCGGGGTCTTGATCATGATCCGCACCAGCTGGTCGCCCTTGTTGGCCCCGGAGCCCAGGCCGTAGCCGCGCAGGCGCAGCTTCTGGCCGCTGGACACCCCGGGGGGCACGGTGAGCTCCACCGAGCGGTCCAGGGTGGGCACCTTGACCGTGCAACCCAGGGCCGCCTCCCAGGGGGCCAGGGGCAGGTCCAGCACCACGTTCTCGCCCTCCAGCTTGAAGAGCGGGTGGGGGGCGATGCGCACCTTGAGGTAGAGGTCCCCGGCCGGACCGCCCATGCCGCCCGGGCTCCCCTGCCCGGCCAGCCGGACGCGCGCC
The DNA here is from genome assembly GCA_023453335.1 of Pseudomonadota bacterium. Taxonomy (GTDB): domain Bacteria; phylum Desulfobacterota; class Desulfovibrionia; order Desulfovibrionales; family Desulfovibrionaceae; genus UBA6814. The sequence continues at coordinate 12,300 of JAEXTU010000358.1, forward strand.
CCGTCCTTGACCCCGGCCGGGATGGCCACGTCCAGGGTCTTGCTGGACAGGCGCGGCCGGTGGTCCGGCCCCAGGGTCTGCTCCTGCAGGCTGATGGGCTTGTTGCCGCCGCGGTAGGCCTCCTCCAGGGTCAGGGTGAGCC
>JAEXTU010000429.1 GCA_023453335.1 Pseudomonadota bacterium
CCCGAACGGCATGGGCGGGTGGGTGAAGGTCAGGGCCAGCCAGGACTACTACCCCACCACCCCCCTCATCAGCGCCTTCCTCCCCCGGGTCATCCACCTGGAGGCCACCGAGGTGCGCGACGTGGAGCCCTGAGGCCGGCTAGTCTTCGGTCGGGGCCTCGGCCTTGATCCCGTGCTTCTTGAGCTTGTTCCAGAGGTTGGTGGGCGAGAGGCCGAGGAGCCTGGCCGCCTCGTTCTGGCGGCCTTGGGCCTTCTTGAGGGCGTCGAGGATGAGGCCGCGCTCCACCTGGGCGAGGGTGTCCTTGAGGCTGGCCCGGCCGGCCTCCACCTGAACCGGCACCAGGTGCAGGTCACGGCCCAGAGCGCGGGAAACCGCCTCGGCCGGGATGACCGCGCCCTCGCTCACGATGGCCGCGCGCTCCACCACGTTGGCCAGCTGGCGCACGTTGCCCGGCCAGTCGTAGTCCAGGAGCGCGGCCATGGCGTCCGCGGCGAACCCGGAGAGCGAGGTGCCCAGCCGGGCGTTGACCCGCTGCAGGAAATGCGCGGCGAGCAGCGGGATGTCCTCCCGCCGCTCGGCCAGCCGGGGCAGGTGGATGGCGGCCACGTTCAGCCGGTAGTAGAGGTCCTCGCGGAATTTCTTCTCCGTCACCTGGGCCTCCAGGTCCTGGTTGGTGGCGGCCACGATGCGCACGTCCACCTCCCGCACCCGGTTGCCGCCCAGGCGCTCCACCTGCTTCTGCTCGACTGCGCGCAACAACTTGGGCTGGAGCGCCAGCGGCATGTCCCCGATCTCGTCCAGGAAGAGCGTGCCGCCCGAGGCCTGCTCGAACTTGCCCGGCCGCGAGGCCTGCGCCCCGGTGAAGGCCCCCTTCTCGTGGCCGCACAGCTCGCTCTCCGGCAGGTTCTCGGGGATGGCCGCGCAGTTGATGGTGACCAGAGGCCCACTGGCGCGCTTGCTCAGGGCGTGCAGGGTCTGGGCCATGAGCTCCTTGCCGGTGCCCGAGGGGCCGGTGATGAGCACCGTGGTGTCCAGGCCCGCGATGCGGCCGGCCAGGTGCACGATGGAGCGCATGACCACGCTCTGGCCGATGACCCGGGCGGCCGGCCCCTCCGGGTCCAGGCTGCGTTTTAAGCTCAGCACCTCCTCCTGGAGCCGGCGGCGCTCCAGGGCGCGGCGCAGGACCACCTCCATCTCGCCCAGGCTGAAGGGTTTGGCAAAGAAGTCGTAGGCCCCGCGGCGCACCGCCTCCACCGCGGTGTCGCGCTCGGAGAACGCGGTCATGACCAGGATGTCCGCGCCGCGGCCCAGCTCGCGGAGCCTGGGCACGGCCTCCACCCCGGACATGCCGGGCAGGCGGACGTCGGTGAGGCTGAGGTCGAAGCCCTCCCGGCCCAGGATCTCCAAGCCGGCCTCGGCGCTCCCCGCCTCCACCAGCTCGAACCCCCGCGCCCCCAGCGCCTCGCTGAGCATGGCCCGAAACGCCGGGTCGTCTTCGATGAGCAGGATGCGGCCGTGCATGCGGCATCCTACCATTGCCCGGCCCCAAAGGACAACTCGTCCGGCCCGGGACCCCGGCCCGTGCGGCCGGAAAAATGGCTTGAGTCCGGTGCGGAAACATGGAACACAGTCCGCGCCGCCGGACAGCCGTCCCGCCCGCGGCCCACTTCGCCCGCAAGGAGGCCCCCATGCCCACCCGCAAGGAACTCGCCAACGCCGTCCGCGCCCTGGCCATGGACGCGGTGCAGAAGGCCAAGTCCGGCCACCCCGGCGCGCCCCTGGGCATGGCCGACTTCACCGAGGTGCTCTACAACGACTTCGTGAAGCACAACCCGGCCAACCCGGCCTGGCCGGACCGCGACCGGGTGGTGCTCTCCAACGGGCACGCCTCCATGCTGCTCTACGCGGTGCTCCACCTCACGGGCTACGACCTGTCCATCGCCGACATCCAGAACTTCCGCCAGCTGGGGGCCAAGACCCCGGGCCACCCGGAGCTGGGCCAGACCCCGGGCGTGGAGTCCACCTCCGGCCCCCTGGGCCAGGGTTTGGCCTGCGCCGGGGGCCTGGCCCTGGCCGAGCGCACCCTGGCCGCCCAGTTCAACCGGCCCGGGTTCCCGGTGGTGGACCACACCACCTGGGTGCTGCTGGGCGACGGCTGCCTCATGGAGGGCGTGTCGCACGAGGCCTGCTCCCTGGCCGGCACCCAGAAGCTGGGCAAGCTCATCGCCCTGTACGACGACAGCGGCATCTCCATCGACGGCTGCGTGAGCGGCTGGTTTGGCGACGACACCCCGGCCCGGTTCCGGGCCTATGGCTGGCACGTGGTGGCCGGCGTGGACGGGCACGACCCCGCGGCGGTGAAGACGGCCATCGCCGCGGCCAAGGCCGAGACCGGGAAGCCCAGCCTTATCTGCCTCAAGACCGTGATCGGCTTCGGCGCGCCCGGGGTCTGCGGCACCTCCAAGTGCCACGGCTCACCCCTGGGCGAGGAGCAGATCGCCTGCGCCCGGGAGCAGCTGGCCTGGCCCCATGCGCCCTTCAGCATCCCGGCCGAGGTCTACGCGGGCTGGGACGCCCGGCCCAAGGGCGGGGCGGCCGAGGCCGCCTGGCGCGAGATGTTCGCGGCCTATGCCCAGGCCCATCCGGACCTGGCCGCGGAGTTCACCCGCCGCACCTCGGGCAAGCTGCCTGCGGGCTACGCCGCCGCAGCCCGCGACCTGGCTGCGGCCATGGCCGCGGCCGAGCCCATGGCCACCCGCAAGGCCTCGGGCAAGTGCCTGGCCGCCCTGGGCCCCGGCCTGCCCGAACTGGTGGGCGGGTCCGCGGACCTAGCCGGCTCCAACCTCACCAGGCGGCCCGACTCGGCCATCATCGAGGCGGCCACCCCGGACGGCAACTACCTGAACTACGGGGTGCGCGAGTTCGCCATGGGCTGCGCCATGAACGGCCTGGCCCTGCACGGCGGGTTCGTGCCCTACGGCGGCACCTTCCTGGTGTTCGCGGACTACATGCGCAGCGCCATGCGCATGGCCGCGCTCATGGGCCTCAAGGTGGCCTACGTGCTCACCCACGACTCCATCGGCGTGGGCGAGGACGGCCCCACCCACCAGCCCATCGAGCACACCGCCTCCCTGCGCCTCATCCCCAATCTTTCCGTGTGGCGGCCGGCGGACGCGGCCGAGACCGCCACGGCCTGGAACGCGGCCCTGACCCGCGAGGCCGGCCCCACCGCGCTCATTCTCTCCCGCCAGACCCTGCCCCCGCAGCCCCGCGACGCGCAGACCGCGGCGGACATGGCCCGCGGCGGCTACGTGCTGTTGGATTGCGCGGGCGAGCCCCAGGCCCTGCTGCTGGCCACCGGCTCGGAGGTGGCCCTGGCCGTGGACGCGGCCAGGCTGCTCACGGCCCAGGGCGTGCGGGTGCGGGTGGTGTCCCTGCCCAGCCTGGACGTGTTTGCGGCCCAGCCCCGGTCCTACCGCGACGCGGTCCTGCCCCCGGCGGTCACCGCCCGGGTGGCGGTGGAGGCCGGCACCACTGCCGGCTGGTGGCAGTGGGTGGGCTCGCGCGGCGCGGTGGTGGGCCTGGACCGCTTTGGCGAATCAGCGCCGGGCAAGGTCCTGTTCGCCCACTTCGGGTTCACCCCCGAGGCCGTGGTTTCGGCCGTGCAGCAGACCCTGGCCGGCAACTGACCATTCTGCCTAGACTTTTTTTAACACGTTAGAAATCATTGACTCTTGTATCATATCTAATCACTTGGACTTGCATTTTTCCAGGCCCGGGTGTAGGCATGTGAAACTTCGCGCGCGGCGAACTCGGGGGAGGTACGCCGCGCGACGCCAGGGAGGGGAGAGATGACGCTGAAGCCGCTCAACGACAAAGAACGTGAGAGCCTGGAGCAGATCATCAGCCTGCTGACCCGCAAGGGGCAGAATCCCGGCGCGGGCGCCCAGGACAAGGCTGGCCAGGCCAACCGCCAGCTCAAGAACGCCACCCGGAGCATCTAGGCCCCGCAGGCCGGAAGCTTCCCTGTCCCGGCCCGGCCGGGAGTTTCATTTCCGTCCTGTCCCAGGATGGCTCCCGGAGTTCGCCCTCGCCGCCCTGCCATGGCTTGACACGCCCGCCCTGCCGGGTATCCTTGGCCATCCAGGAGCCGCCCATGCCCATGTACCAATACAAGTGCCAGTACTGCGGCATCCCGTTCGAGGAACTGGCCTCCCTGAACGGCCCCAACCCGCCCTGCCCGCGCTGCGGCTGCCCGCACACCATGAAGCTCATGTCCGCCTGCCTGTCCAAGACCGGCAGCCCGGACCCGGTCAAGCGCCTGCTCTCCCAGCGCGCCGCCCGCCGCAACGGCGATCCCGTGGGCGGCTCGGGCAAGGGCGGGGCGTAGCACCCGGTCGCACGGCCGAGACGCAAAGAGGGCGGTTCACGAACCGCCCCTACCAAGAAAACCACCCTCAGCGCCGGCTTGATTCTCTTCGGTTGGGGCGGTCCGCGATCCGCCCTCTTCCCAACTTGCCCTCTTTCCGGATTCGGGCCTCCGCGGTGACTGCTCTCCTCTTCTGTAGGGGCGATTCACGAATCGCCCTGCCTTTCTCTTCGAACCGTTGCAGTCCCTACACCCAGTCGTCGCCCTCCTCGATGGGGGTGAAGCCGCGGCGCATGGTGTTCTCGGTCACGGTGACCGGGTCCATGAACTGGAGCAGGTAGTCCGGGCCGCCGGCCTTGGAGCCGATGCCCGAGAGCTTGTACCCGCCGAAGGGGTGGCGCTCCACCAGCGCGCCCACGCTGTTGCGGTTGAGGTAGAGGTTGCCGCACTCGAACTCGCGGCGGGCCTGCTCCAGGTGCCGCGGCGAGCGGGAGTACACCGCCCCGGTCAGGGCGAACTTCGTCGAGTTGGCCCAGGCAATGGCCTGGTCGAAGTTCGTAGCGCGCATGACCGCCAGGACCGGGCCGAAGACCTCCTCCTGGGCAATGCGGTGCGCGGGAGTGATGTTCTCCACGATGGTGAGCGGAGCCCAGCAGGAATCGTCCTCGCACTGGGCCGGCATCTTCCTGAGCAGGATATTGCCCTCCTGGCCGGCCAGCTCCACGTACTGCATGATGTTCTTCTTGGCCGCCTTGTCCACCACCGGCCCCATGGCGTTGGCCGGGTCCTCGGCCGGACCCAGCTTGAGGGAGTCGGCCGCGGCCACCAGCCGGCGCACAAAGGTGTCGTAGACCGCATCGAGCACGATGACCCGGGAGCAGGCCGAGCACTTCTGGCCCGAGAACCCGAAGGCCGAGTACAGGACCCCGGCCACGGCCTCGTCCAGCTCGGCGTCGTCGTCCACGATGATGGCGTTCTTGCCGCCCATCTCGGCCACCACCTTCTTCACGTGGTCCTGGCCGGGCGCGGGCTCGGCCGCCTTCTGGATGATGCGCAGGCCGGTCTCCACCGAGCCGGTGAAGGCGATGGCGGAGATGTCCTTGTGCCCCACCAGGGCGTCGCCCATGACCGAGCCGCGGCCGGGCAGGTAGGTGAACACGCCCTCGGGCAGGCCGGCGTCGCGCAAGAGTTCGGCCAGGCGCCAGCCCACGGCCAGGGCCAGGCCCGAGGGCTTGTAGAGCACGCAGTTGCCGGCCACCAGGGCCGCAGCGCTCATGCCGCAGGAGATGGCCAGGGGGAAGTTCCAGGGCGCGATGACCGCAGCCAGGCCCTTGGGCCGGTAGAGGTAGTGGGACAGCTCGCCCGGGGCGCGGCCCATGCGGCGCGGCGCGCCCAGGCGCAGCATCTCCCGGCCGTAGTACTCCAAAAAGTCGATGGCCTCGTCCACGTCGGCGTGGGCCTGGTCCCACTGCTTGCCCACCTCCACCACCTGCCAGGCGGCCAGCTCGTAGAGCCTGGCCCGGGCCAGGTCCGCGGCCCGGAAGAGCACCGCGGCGCGCTCGGCGGGCGGGGTGTTGCGCCAGGCCGGGAAGGCGGCCTTGGCCGCGGCGATGGCGGCCTCCACCTCGGCCACCCCGGCCTGGTGCACCCGGGCCACGACCTCGGAGGTGCGGGCCGGGTTGTAGGAGTCCAGCAGGTCGCCGGTGCGCACCTCGCGGCCCGCGATGCGCAGGGGCAGCTCCTGGCCCATGGCGGCGCGGACCTCGGCCAGGGCCTTGGGGAAGGCGGCCCGCACCGCGGGCAGGGTGAAGTCGCCCGGGGGCTGGTTGGCGAAGGGGGGCAGGCCGGCCGGGGCCTTGGGGGCGGGGGCCTCCCGGCGGGCGCGCTCGGCCGCGTCCTGGGGGTCCTCCAGGAGCCGGGCCATGTCCGCCTCGCCGGCAAAGGACTGGCGCAGGAAGCTCTCGTTGGCGGTGTTCTCCAGCAGGCGGCGCACCAGGTAGGCCATGCCCGGGATGAGCTGGCCGTAGGGGCAGTAGAGCCGCACCCGGCCGGCCACGTTCTTGAGGCCCTTGCGCACCGGCTCGGCCATGCCGTAGAGCACCTGGAACTCGTAGCGGTCCTCGGAAACCCCCAGGGCGCGGGCCGTTTCCATGACCGCGGCGATGGTGCGCACGTTGTGCGTGCCGCAGGCCAGGCGCACCAGGTCGTGGTTCTCCAGCAGGAAGGCGGCCACCCGCTCGTAGCAGGCGTCGGTCTCGGCCTTGTGGGTCCAGACCGGCACCGGCCAGCCGTTCTGCTTGGCGCGCACGGTCTCGTAGTCCCAGTACGCGCCCTTGACCAGGCGGATGGCGATGGGCAGCTGCTCGGCGCGTGCCCAGTGCACCAGCTCCCGGGCGTCCTGCTCGGTGGAGGTGAGGTAGGCCTGGAGCACCACGGCCAGGTGCGGCCAGTCGCGCAGCTCGGGGCAGGCGCGCAGGCGCCGGTAGAGCGCCAGGGTGATCTCCTTGTAGTCCAGGCTCTCCATGTCGATGCAGACCATGCCGCCCAGGTCGCGGACCTTCACCAGCACCTGGATGAGGCGCTTGGCGATGCCGTCCACCGACCCTTGCAGGTCGCGGGCCTTGAGCTGGGAGCAGAAGGCGGTGGGCTTGACCGAGAGGTTGAGCATGGGCTCGCCGCCCCAGTCCGCCCGGCCGGAGCCGCTGCCCAGGGGGCTCCATTTGGCCTGGGCCGCGCCCAGGCCGTCAAGCAGGTCCAGATGCTCCGCCAGGCGGGCGTCGGCCTCGGCCTCGCTCACCGTGGCCTCGCCCAGCACGTCGATGGTGAAGGCGAAGCCGTCCTTGCGCAGCTTCTCGATGTTCTTCACCGCCTCGGCCGCGGTCTCGCCCACGATGAACTGGCGGCCCATGCCCTCGATGTTGGAGCGGATGCCCTTGGCCATCAGCCCGGCGCCCAGCTTGCCGGCCAGGCCCGCGGCCTTGAGGCCGGCGGCCATCACCGGGGGCAGGCCGCCGCCCTCGCCCGCGAAGTATTCCTCGATGTGCCGGGTGAGCGACTCGGTGGTGGTCAGGGTGGGCATCACGTCCACGAAGCGGAAGAGCTTCACCTTGAAGTCCTCGTGCTGCATGGCCCAGTCCATGACCTTGCCGCTCCACCAGCCCTTGTTGAAGATGGAGGGGGCCTCGCCGCGGATGCTCGAGAAGAATTCCCGGCCGCGGGCCTGGATTTTGGGATCGAGGCGCTTGAGATCCATGGGTCCTTACTCCTTGGGATCGCTGTCCGCCTGCGGGATGGGCAGGCCGGTGGTTTCCTTGACGGTGGTGAGCACGATGGTGGTCCGGGTGTCGCGCACCTCGTGCACCCGGCCGAACCGCTTGAGCAGGCGGGAGAGGTGCTCGGTGTCCGCCACCCGCACCTTGAGCAGGTAGCAGTCCTGGCCCGCGGTGTGGTGCACCTCCAGGACCTCGGGGATGGCCGAGAGGTCCTGGCCGGACTCCACCGAGCCCACCGGCTCCTCGGTGCGCACGAAGGTGAAGCAGGTGAGCCCCAGGTCCAGGGCCTTGGGGTTGACCCGGGCGTGGTAGCCCAGGATCACCCCCCGCTTCTCCAGCTTGCGGACGCGCTCCAGCACGGCCGAGGGGGCCATTCCGACGCGCCGGGCGATCTCGGCGTTGGGGGTGCGGGCATCGGCCTGGAGGATGTCCAGGATGCGCAGATCGACGCTGTCGAGTTCTGATTTGCCGTTCATGGACAGAGTAAAATTCGTTTTCCGTGGCGATGTCAAGAATGATGTTCTGGCATAGCCTGAAAAACGCGCGATAAGCCCCCCTCACCCGGGGGGATTCAGGAAGGCGGGCGGCCGGCTAGTGGCCGGCGCTGGGGGGGGGCCGGCGCATGATCCAGACAAAGAAGATGAGGCCGATGAAGATGCAGCCCTGGATGAAGAAGGCGTCGGAGTAGGCCAGGGCTGCGGCCTGGCGGTTCATCTGTGCGTAGATGCTGCCCAGGGCCAGGGTGGTGGCGTCGGCGAAGCTGCCGAGCCTGGCGGTGAGATGGCCGGTGAGGGAGTCCAGGCTCAGGCGGAACCCGGGGTTGAGCATGGACATGTGCTCGGCCAGCACGCTGTGGTGGTACTGGGTGCGCCGGGAGAGCAGCGTGGTCACGAAGGCCACCCCGAAGGAGCCGCCCAGGTTGCGCAGGAGGTTGAAGATGGACGAGGCGTTGTTCATCTGCTCCCGCGGCACCGAGGCCATGGTGGTGAAGGTCACGGCCACGAAGAAGAAGGGCATGCCCAAGCCCTGGATCACGCGGCCGGTCACCGCGGCGGCGAAGTCGATGTCTAGGGTGAAGCCGTGCATGTAGAACAGGGACCAGGAGGTGACCAGCATGCCGAAGGCGATGAGCAGCCGGGAGTCCAGGCGCTGGGTGAGCTTGCCCACCACCGGCATGGTCAGCACCGCGAAGAAGCCGCCCGGCCCCAGCACCACCCCGGCCAGGAAGGCGGTGTAGCCCATGAGGGTCTGGAGAAAGAGGGGCAGCAGCACGATGGAGCCGAAGAACCCGAAGAAGCCCAGGAACATGAAGATGTTGCCCATGGCGAAGCTGCGGTTTTTCAGCACCCGCAGGTTCAGGATGGGCCGCTCCTGGCGCAGCTCCCAGACGACCAGGGCCATGAGGCTCAGGGCGGACACCACGGCCAGGGCCACGATGAAGGTGGAGTTGAACCAGTCCTCGGTCTGGCCCTTGTCCAGCACGATCTGCAGGCTGCCGATGCCCAGGCAGAGCAGGGCCAGACCGATGTAGTCGACCTTCTCCCCGCTCTCCCGGCGCTCCATGTAGTCCGGGTCGTGCACGAACATGCCGTTCATGAACAGGGCCAGGATGCCGATGGGCAGGTTGATGTAGAAGATCCAGCGCCAGGAGTACTCGTCCGTGAGCCAGC
>JAEXTU010000032.1 GCA_023453335.1 Pseudomonadota bacterium
AGGATCGGCCGCATCTCCCGGGCCATGCGGTTCAGGATCATGGCCGGGATGGACTCGCCGAACAACCAGGTGTGCTGCAGGAGTTCCCTCCGCTCGGCGAGCATGCCGTATTCCGCGTCCAGGCCGATGGACGAGAGCACGTCGAGGAACAGGGTGCCGGGGATGCGCAGGGCCCGCACGTGCGAGGCTGCCCGGTAGGTGGCAAGGGACGGGCGGCCGGCCAGGACCGAGGTGTCACCCACCAGGGAGCCTGCGGTGATGCGGTTCTGCACGCCCTGTTCCGCGTCGAGCATCTCCGCCACGCCGGTGACGATGAGCAGCACGTCCCGGGTGCGCTGGCCGCGTTTCAGGAGGATTGTCTCGGGGTTGAAGGTCAGGATGTCGTGGTTCATGAGCAGCCGGGACTCGTGGCGGGGGAGGCCGGGCAGGCAGCTGTCCAGGAAGTGGTAGGCCAGGGCGCGGATGAAGTCCTGGGTGCCGGGGATGAGCACGTCCTTCATGCCGAAGGGGGCGCCTGAGCCTATCTCCTTCTGGCTGTCCGTGAGCGGCTCGGCGGTATGCGAGAGGATGATCTTGGGCGTGGGGTCGCCCCGGAAGTCCTCGGCCCTGCCGTGGATGAGCCCGCCTCCGATGTCCAGCTTCTTCACGTCGGCCTTGCGCAGGTAGTCCCGCCAGACCCGGGTGAAGGTCTTGGGCGAGATGCCGGGCGCAGTCTCGTCCTCGGTGACGAAAGACTCGAGCACCCCGCGGCCGGCGATGTCCGCCAGGTGGGCATAGTGGCGGTATCCCCCCTCGCTCTTGGCCCGGAAGAACAGGATGGTGGTCTCCACCGGATGCGGCGAGAAAACCGGCATGACCTCCAGCCCGTCCACGTCGTTGTAACGTCCCTCCCGGAGGGGGCGCAGGTCGAAGTAGCTGGCGAACTCGTCCTCGGGCTGGGAAACCAGGGCGGCCCATTTCTTGGCCACGCAGGCCTGGACGTGGGGCGCAGCGAAGTGCTTGATGCGGCGGCCGGCCTGCATGAGGGTGGTCAGGCCGCAGAAGTGGTCGTCGTGGGCGTGGGTGTGGAACACCCCCTCGATCTCGTTCACGCCGATGCCCAGCGCGGTCAGAGAGTGCAGGATGTTGGGGCCGGCGTCGATGAGGTAAGTCCGGCCCTGGAACATGATGAGGCTGGACATGGTGGGGCGGTTGATGTCCCAGCCGTCGCCGTCGCCGGAATGGACCACCGCGAAGTACTCCCGGCCCGGGTCGTTGAACCCCAGGGGGTAGGGCGAGGCGTACACGGCCCGGGGGGGCAGGTTGAGGTTCGCCTGGACCCGCTCGCCCGAGAAGGCGAACTCGAACACGTTGGACTCCAGGCGGCGAACCGTGACGCCGTTCCTGATCTCCACCTCGTCCGTGCCGATGACCAGGGTGTCCAGGAGGGCTTCCGTGGGGCGGATGGCGCCGAAGGCGAACCGCAACTTCTGGCGCATCTCCAGCCGGGCGCGGTCCGCGGTCATGCCGGTCTTGCGCAGTTCCTCCTCGCTGGCCAGGCCGTAGTTGCCCCGGTGGATGTAGCGCATCTGAGCCCGGACCTGCTGCTCTGAGCCCATAAGCATGGGACGCCGGCCGGTGTTGTTGGGGTGGTTGGGCAGGATGAGCCCCTGCCGGTAGAGCATCTGGAGCACCGGGAATTCCGCGAGGTTGGAGAAGGCCCCGTTCTGGACCAGGACATCGGAGAGCAGGATGGCGTTGGGGCCGGTTTCGAAGCGCACGCCGGGGCGCTCGGCGGGCACGATGAGCCCTCGCTTCATGAGGTGCTTCACGGTGTCGGCAGGGCAACCGCAGAGGATGCGGAGGTCGGCGTCCAGGGCCTCGATCCAGAATACTCCGTCGACGACCTCTATCTTTCTGAGCGCATCACGCATGGCCCCCCCGTGTATGATGGCCGAACCGCAGGTGGAGGGAATATAATTGTACTGGTTCCCATGCTAACAGCATGTTATCCGCTGCGCCAGCGCTAGGATGGGGATTTGTGCGGAAAAATGTAGGGTCGTTGCATTGGGAGATCGGCCATGGATGCTGTATAGGTCATGCGGATAAGGTGCAACTGTTATTCTTCGTTGGGAATATAGATGATTGGCGCGAGATGAAGCAGGCGGCGTGTGTTTTTTGAATCGGGAGGTCGAGCTCTACCCAGCGGCTACGCCGGGAGCCAGGCGGTGGCGGAAGGCGTCGAGGGGCCGGGCCACGGCCAGGTAGAGCAGGGTGGACAGGCCCAGGACCAGGGCCAGGGCCGCCAGCTTCATGGCCCCGGCCACCGGCGCGCCGGTGAGCGCCTCCAGCACCGAGAGCACCAGGAAATGGCAGAGGTAGACCGGGTAGGAGAGCTCGCCGATGGCCCGGTCCCAGCGCACCCGTTTGGTGAGCCTGAACACGTAGGGCAGGCAGAGGAACATGACCCCCAGGCAGAAGAGGTCGCCGGTCACCCCGGGGAAGAGCTGGTAGAAGGCCGCCAGGGCCAGCACCCCGGCCAGGGCCGCGACCATGAGGGGCCGGCGCGGGGGGGCGGCCGCGATCTTCCGGTAGCGGGTGTAGGCCAGGGCGCCCAGGCAGAATATCCACAACTGGGCCGGGAACAGGTCGTACAGGGTGCGCTCGCCGAACACGTGCAGCCAGAAGAGCGCGTTGACTCCGAAGCTGAGCGCGGCCAGCACCAGGACCTTGCGGGTGTCCCGGATGAAGAGCGGGGCCAGGCAGTAGAACACGATCTCCAGGTCCAGGGACCAGGCCTGGGGCACGGGGAAGAAGCGGAACCCGGGGTTGGGCATGCTGTACACGTCGCCGGCCCAGTGCAGCCCGCCGCCCGGGCCCACGTAGGCGTAGAAGGACAGGATGGAGATGCCCACCAGGCCCAGGTTGGCGGCGGTAAAGGCCAGCCAGGCCGGCAGGCCCAGGATGCCGCGGTCGGTGTAGTTGGGGATATAGAGCAGGTCGCCCGCCAGGCTGTGCCGGCCGATGCCCAGGGAGGCGAGCAGGGAGAGCGCCAGGATGAGGAAGTAGAGCGGGTAGATGCGCAGGAACCGGCTCTTGAGGAAAGCGCGGTACTGCTCCCCGGTGCGGCCCACGTACTTCTCGTTCAGGATCATGGCCATGTAGAAGCCGGAGATCATGAAAAAGAACCGCACGGCCGCGCCCCCGTCCATGCCCAGGTACCCCGGGAACGCCCCCATGTGGAACACCACGACCACCAGCGCCAGCACCAGCCGTATGCAGCCCATGCCCTCTCCTGCACGCGGTGGCCCCGGCTCCGGACCCCGCCGCGAATTGTCAGCACCCCATAGCGGCAGTGGGGGAGGGAGTAAAGCCGGGGAGACGGCGGGGCGGGGGCTCACCAAAGAAAAAGGGCCTCAATCTCTCGAGGCCCTCGTTCATTCTGGCTCCCCGGCACGGACTTGAACCGCGAACCTAGTGGTTAGCTTTTCCTTGAATAGCTGTTCCACTCTGCATAGTATAGGGACATGTCGAATATCCTTCCAAGGCCGACATCAAGCCCGGCCCCAAGGTTATCAGGCCTGCTCGCCCTTCTTCCGGTATTGGGAAAATCCCTGGCCATTTCCGTTCCCCTCATAGCGATGCTGGCCTGGACTGCCTGGCGTGGGTATGCGGTCGAGGAAGCTCTGGTCCGGGAACAAATCCTCAACGAAGTGGATAACTCTCTGGCCGTGCAGATCCGGTCCATGGAATACCAGGTCATGGCGGTTGTCCGCGATGCGGTATTCCTGGCGGATACCGCTTCCATGCGTCGCATGCTGGATAGAGGCTTGCCACAGGACCGAGATGCCCTGGCCAGCCAGTTTCTCAACGCCGTAGCCCGCAAGGGCTACGACCAGGTGCGCTATGTGGATGCCAGCGGCATGGAGATACTGAACGTCCAACAGCGCCTTGCCGTCCCCACGGTGGTGCCTGACCGGGAGCTTCAGGACGAGACTGGAGAATATTACATCGTTGCGGGATTGGGTTTGGCCCACAACGAAGTCTATGTCTCCCCCATGGACCTCGACGAAAATCTGGGCCAGATCGTGCACCCCCCCAAGCCAATCTACCGCCTTTGCACCCCGGTGTTCGACAGCAGGGGCGTCCGGCGGGGTATCCTGGTCATCAATGTCCGCGCCAAGACCATGCTGGAGGACCTGGAGGTCTATTCGGACCGGACAGGACACCAAATCATGCTCCTTGACGGCAGCGGATTCTGGCTCAAGGCTCCGGACCCGAGCATGGAATGGGGATTCGTGATTCCCGAGCGCCAGGACCAGAGCTTCGGACGCCTCTACCCTGAGGCCTGGGATAAGTTGCGCCGCTCGGATGCAGGGCGAGTGGAAACCGAAAACGGGCTGTTTGTCTCCCGCGTGTTGCACATCGTCTCCTCGGGCCGAGAAGCCGGGCCTGGGGTATGGGTATCCCTTGGGCAGTATCCGGGCCAGTCCGGCCCCCAGCAATTGCGCCTGGTGGGTCACATCCCGCGGCAGCATCTCGAACGCCGTCTGGCCGGACTGGCGGGCGGAGCCCTGGTGTCGTTCAGCGGCTCTTCGGCATTGGTCTTTTTCATCGCCACGTTCCTGTCGCTGATCCTGGAACGCCGCAAAGCGGACAAGCTCCAACTCCAGGGCCTCAACGCCAGGTTGGAAGGCGTGCTCGATTCGGCCACCGAGGTGTCCATTATCGCCACCGACCCCCAGGGGATCATCACCACCTTCAACCGCGGGGCTGAACGGCTGCTCGGTTATGCAGCCGACGAGATGGTGGGCCGCCAGACTCCGGCAGTTTTCCATCTGGCCTCCGAGGTCATATTGCGCGGCCGCGATCTCTCGGCCGAGTTGGGGCGTCCTGTGGAAGGGTTCGAGGTCTTCGTGGCCAAGGCCCGCGCCCAGGGGTACGAGACCCGGGAGTGGACTTATGTGCGCAAGGACCGTGAGCCGCGCATCGTGAACCTCACGGTCACCGCCATCCGTGACCATCTGGGAGCCGTCACTGGATATCTCGGCATTGCCCACGACATCACCTTCGAACGAGAGGCCAAGGCGAGGCTCCAGTTCCAGAACCTGCTCATGAACACCTTTTCCGAAGCCTCGCCGGACGCCATCATGGTCGTGGACGCGACGGACAGGGCCATTTACCACAATGTCCGTTTCCTAAAGTTGTGGGGTCTCCCAGAAGGGGCCCTGGAAAACCGCCCCTGTTCCGATGTCCTCGCCGGGGTACTGACCCAGGTTCAGGACCCAAAGGCATTCACCAGGCTCATCCAAGACCTTTACGCAGACTCCCGCCTGACCGATTTCAGCGAAGTGCGGCTCACAGACGGCCGGATCCTGGAGCGGCAATCCGTCGGGTTGCATACCGAAGAGGGAACCTATCTTGGCCGCGCCTGGTTCTACCGGGACGTGACTGAGAGGGAGCGGGCGGCCGAGGCACTACGTGCGGGCGAGGAGCGGCTGCGGCTGTTCATTCGCCACACCCCGGCCGCTGTGGCCATGTTCGACACCGACATGCGTTACATCATCGCCAGCCGCCGCTGGAACCTGGATTATGGCCTGGGAGAGGGAAATCTCACCGGGCTTTCCCACTATGAGGTCTTCCCGGAGATCAGCCAGGAGTGGAAGGAGATCCACCAGCGCATCCTGGCCGGGGAGACCATGCGGAGGGAGGAGGACCCCTTCCCTAGGGCCGACGGAAGCATCGACTACGTACGCTGGGAGAACGTGCCCTGGCGTCGGGACGACGGCTCCATCGGCGGCATTGTCATGTTCACCGAGGTGATCACAGGACGCAAGCTGGCTCGGGAAGCCCTGCGGGAGAGCAGGGAGCGGCTGGACCTGGCCCTCAAGGGCGGGGACCTGGGCTTATGGGACTGGAACGGGGCCACCGGCGAGGTGGTTTTCGACGAACGTTGGGCCGGGATGCTGGGCTACACCTTGGAGGAACTGCCCCCCTCGGTGGACACATGGAGCCGGCTGGTTCACCCCGAGGACATGGACATCATCACCAGGGCGCTCACCGAACACCTGGAGGGCAGCAGCGCTATGTACAGCACCGAGCACCGGCTGCTCACCAAGGACGGCTCCTGGCGTTGGGTGCTGGACCGGGGCAAGGTGGTCTCCCGCGACGAGGCCGGCAGGCCGCTGCGGGCGGTGGGCACCCACCAGGACGTCACTGAGCGCAAGCAGGCCGAGGAGGCCTTGCGCCAGAGTCAGGCAAGGCTGGCCGCGGTGCTGGACAACGCAGTGGACGGCATCGTGACCATCGATACCGACGGCAACATCTTGTCAGTGAATCCCGCTGTGGAGCACATCTTCGGTTGGAGCCGGCAAGAAATGGAGGGCGGACCCGTTACACGGCTCATGGTGGAGCCTTACGTCAACCAGCACGATGGCTATCTCCGTCGCTACCTGGACAGCGGCGTGGCGCACATCATCGGCAAGGGCGGCCGGGAGGTGCCGGGCCGTCGCAAGGACGGGAGCACCGTACCCCTGGAGTTGGCGGTGAGCGAGGTGCGGGTCGGGGACATGCGGCTGTTCACCGGCATCCTGCGCGACATCACCGAGCGCAAGCAGGCCCGGGAGAGGCTCATGACCGCCAAGGCCGAGTTGGAGGCCAAGCAGATGCGCCTGGATGAAGACCTGGCCGCGGCCGGCGAAATCCAGAAGAGCCTTCTGCCGCAGCAGTTGCCGATGCTGGGAGGAGAGCTGGAGATTGACTGGCTCTTCGAGCCCAGCCAGCGCATCGGGGGGGACATCTTCGACATCTTCCCGTTGGACCAGGACAAACTGGTCGCCTATGTCCTGGACGTCTCCGGACATGGCGTGCCCTCGGCCCTGGTTACGGTGTCGGTATCCCAGACCCTGCGCCCCGGAGCTGGAGTCGTGAACGCGGTTGCCCGCGATAGCCTGGGCAAGCCAACGCCACCGGCCCAGGTCATGGAACGCCTCAATCGCGATTTTCCCATGGAGCGCTTCGACAAGTTCTTTACCATGGTCTATCTCGTGATCGACCACCGCTCGGGCGTGGTGGAGTACTGCAATGCCGGCCACCCGCCCCCGCTGCTCGTACGTTCCAGCGGAAGCGTTGAGCGGCTCGAGGTCGGAGGCATGCTGATCGGAATGGGCGACGTGGCTCGTTATGCCGGAGGGACTGTGCAATTGGAGCCGGGCGACATGCTCCTGCTCTACACCGACGGGGTCACCGAGTACGTGGACGAAAACTGGGAACTTTTCGGAGACGAACGGCTGGAACAGGTGGCCCGCCGCATGGCGGGGTGGCATCCGGACGAGGCCCTGGACCAGCTCTGGGCTTCACTCATGCGGTTCGGCCAGGGGGCTGAACCGGAAGACGACATTTCAGTGGTTTGCATCCGGCGATGCAGCCGCTGAAGCTCAAGGAGGGGGCGAGTGGATATCGAACGGCACGATTCGGGGCCGGTCGCGGTGGTGGCAGTGCGCACCCCGCGACTGGACGGGGCCACGGCCCCGCAGTTCAAGAGCTACATGGTGGAGCTGATGCTCAACAACGTTGAGCGGATCGCCCTGGATCTGTCCGGGGTGGACTTCATGGACTCCATCGGTCTGGCCTCGCTCATGTCCAGTGTCAAGACCATGGGGGGCAAGGGGGAAATCGTGCTATTCGGCCTGAACGACAAGCTGCGCAAGCTCTTCGCCATAACCAAGCTGGACCGGGGCGTGTTCCGCATCTTCCCCGGCGAGACGGAAGCTATGGCCGCCCTGGAAGCGGTATGAGATGGACGCCAACATCCAGTTGACCATCGACAGCCGCCTGGACAACACCGCCCTGGCCGGACTGGCGGTGCGCGGCATCGCCCAGGGCTTCGGGCTGGACGAAGCCGAGGCCTACCTCCTGGAACTGGCCGTGGTGGAGGCCGTGAGCAACGTGATCCGGCATGCCTACGGCGGCCGGTCCGGCAACCCGATCGAACTCTCCCTGGCCTTGAGCCGGACGGGCATGACCCTGGACATCCGGGATCGCGGAACGGCCATGGACCCTGCCGACCTGGACCGGGCCGGGGAATTTGCCGAGCCCCGGGACATCGCGGACCTGCCCGAGGGGGGCATGGGCCTGTCCATCATCAAGCAGGTGATGGATGAGGTGGCCTACTCCTCCCGGAACGGGGTCAACACCCTGAGCATGGCAAAGACCCTGATGCTGACTCCCCCCCGGGAGGCTGCGCCGGGTGCGTGACGCCACCCGCCAGAACCTGGCCTACGCGGCCCTGTGCCTGGCCGCGGCCCTGGCCATGCCCGCCCTTTACACCCTGGCCCGGCCGCAGTGGGTGGCCTATCGCGGCGCGGAGCGCGCCTTCACCGCCGGCCGTCTGGCCGAGGCCGCAACCCTCTACACCCTGGCGGAAAAGCAGGGCTTCGATCTCACCTTAGCACTGCCCCGCCTGGGAGCGTCCTACCTGGTGGCCGGCGCCCTGGATCAGGCCCTGCCGGTATTCACCGCCCTCCTGGAGCGCGAGCCCGACAACCATGCAGCCAGGTTGAAATTGGCCGAACTGCTCGCCCTGGGAGGTCGCTACGACCAGGCCCTGGCCGAGGTGGACCATACCCTGGCCACCTTTCCCTCCTGGCGCACCGCCCTGTACATGCGGGCGCGCATCCTCACCTTTGCCGGCCGCTTTGCCGAGGCCATACCCGCGTACCAGAAGATGCTCGGAGAACAGCCATGAACCGCTTCATCCCGGTCGTGCTGACCATCGTCCTGCTTCTCCCCATGTCCGCTGCTGCGCAAGGCTCGGACGCACCTCCGGCGGGCATCCAACCGTTCGGGGAACCGGTGAGCGATCTCCAGGCCCGGCTGGAGCTGGCCCGGCTGCTCTCCTACGTGCAGCGCTATGCCGAGTCCGCGGAACAGTACCGCAAGGTGCTCGCCGCCTCTCCCGACAATCTCCAGGCACGGCTGGAACTGGCCCGGGTCCTGTTCTGGGCCGGGGACAACGCGGGTGCAGCCGCCTTGCTGGAAAAGATGCCGGAAAAGGACCTGGACCCCGAGGCCCGGCTCACCCTGGCCGAGCTGTACATGGCGCGCAAGGACTACACCAAGGCCGAGCGCCTGTTGCGCAGCCATCTTCAGTCCCGTCCCGACGACGACTCGAGCCGCTTCAAGCTGGCCGAGATGCTCTCCTGGCAGAAGCGCTATCCCGAATCCCTGGCGCTGTTCAACCAAATCCTGACGCGCCGTCCTGACGACAAGCAGTTGCGCAGACGCCTGGCGCTGGTGCTGGAGGCATCCGGAGACAAGGACGGAGCCATCCGCGAACTGCGCCGCAGTCTCGGGGAATGAGACGCTTTAGGAAAAGCGCCGCCATGCGAACCGTCCGCACCTCCCAGGCTTACGGGCTACCCCGCACACCGCGCCTCTGGGCAGCGGCACTCCTGCTCCTCGCCCTGCTCCTGGCCGGGCCGGCCCGAGCCAGGGAGTTGGTCCCGGCGGAGTCCCGGATATCCGAGTTCGCGGCCCGCATCTCCCTGGCCCGCCTCTTGGCCGGACGCGGCCTGCCCGCGGACCGAAAGGAGGCCCGGGACCTCTATGCCGCCCTGCTCCGGGAAACACCGGAAGACCCCGAGGCCATCCTGGGCCTGGCGCAACTGGCGGCCGACCTGGGCCGCTGGAGCACGGCCCGCGACCTGGCCGGGCGGGTGGCAACGAATTCCGGCAGCCCAGCCGGGAGTCGGCTGGCGGCAGCGGACCTGGGCAACCGCTGGGGTGCTTTCCGCAGTGCGGCCGCTGCGTGGGAGGAGCGCCTTGCCCAGGCCCCCGACGACCCCGAGGCGGTCCTGGCTATGGCCCGTTCCCTGCTGGCCCGGCAGCGCCGGGACGACGCCCGGGGCCGGGTCATGGCGCTGCTGCGCGGTGCGGCCGGCGCCAACCCTGCGCAAAAAAGCGAAGCTCTGGACCTGCTGGCCGGCATCGAACTCCAGGCCAAGGATTTCAAGGCCGCAGCCCAGGCTGCGCAGGCGTCCCTGGAACTGCAACCGGACAGTTCCGCCCGGCTGCTCCATGCCGAGGCCCTTTGGCGGTCCGGACGGCAGGACGAGGCCCAGGCCGAAGCCATGGCGCTGGCCGACGAACCTACCATCCGGGTGGATTCCCTGCTCCTCCTGGCCCGCATCCAGGCCGCCCGGGGCGACACCGAGGGGGCGCGCGACACTTCCGGCCTGGTATTGGCCGCCCGCCCGGGCGAACCGCGGGCCCGGATACTACTCGGTGATGCCCGCGGCCGGTTTCCCGCTTCCGGAGAGGACGGCCCGGCGGAACTGCTTGGCCTGGGCCAGGCCCTGGCCGCGGCCGGACGTCCCGACGAGGCGGCGACGACATTGCGGGACGCCCTGGCGAAGGATCCGGAGTACGATCCGGCTCGGCCCGCCCTGGCCGAGGCCCTGGCCGCGGCAGGCCGCTTCGGGGAAGCGGAGGATATTCTGGACGGACTGGTCAGGGATTTCCCGGACAGCGACAAGTTTCAACTGGCCCGGGCCCGGGTGCTGGCCTGGGACCGACGCTACGCGGAAAGCCTGGACGCCTATGCGGCCCTGTCCAGGGCCGATCCCGGCGACCCGGTGCCGCAGCGGGAGGCCGCTCGGGTGGCCTACTGGGCCAAGGACCCGGCCCACGGCCAGGAGCTCTACGCCGTGCTCTGGTCCCGGCCCGTGGACCTGGAGTTGACCGAGCGGCTCCAGAACCTGGGCGGTCCCACCGCCTCCGACGCCGCGGTCCGGACCTGGCGCGCCCTGGCGGAGAGTGCGGACAGCGGCCCGGCCTGGGACGGTTACGAAGCGGTGCAAGCGGCCAAGCCGGCCTTGGCCCCTTCCGAGCAGGCCGCGGTCCAGGCCGCACTAGCGGACCTCTCGTCGGAGTATCAGGCGCAGAAGGCCGCCCAGACCGAGGCCCGGTCCAAGGACATGGCGTTCAGCGGACGCTTCATCCGGGCCGGCCGGACGCTGGAGGAACTCACCGCCCTGGAGCCCGGCAACGAGGAGGCCCTGTTCGACCTGGCCCAGGCCCGTTGCGCCCAGGGCCTGTGCGACCAGGAGGCCGCAGCCTACCGTCGGCTCCTGGACCTGGATCCCCTGCATACACTGGCTGGCTACGCCCTTGAACGGCACGACCTGCGTACGTTCCCTGCCCTCGGCGCACAATGGCGAATGTGGGACGAGGAGGGCCGTGGCGACCTGGCGCGTATGACCCGCCAACGAGGCAATCTCTGGGCCGAGGCCCCGTTCTGGGAAGGCCGCGGGACCATCCGGCTTGGCCAGGACCACTACGTGGAGATGCCCCGGCTGCGCGGCGAGAACGAGGAGGCATCGGGCCAGACCCTGAAGCTGTCCGGAGTGGCGAACGAATTCCTTTCCGGCGACGGCGAATTCTCGCGCAAGGACTTCGCGGATTCGGACCTGGACGCCCGCTGGCTGGGCCGCGCCTCGGCCGTGCTCAACGCCGACGACTACGCCCGGCTGCGCCTCTCCTTCCGCCGGGAGGACGTGCTGCCCAACGACTTCGCCCTGCGCCAGGGCATCGCCGCGGACACCTGGCGGGCGGAGGTGTCGCCGCTCCTGGGCCGCCGGCTCTCCGCCCGGCTGGGAGCGGAACGCACCCGCTACAGCGCCGGCGAGGCCGGCGAGGCCCAGGACGCCGAGGTGGGGTACGCTCTCACCGACCATCCCCGCATCCTCAAGGTCATCCTCTCCGGCGAACGCCGAGACACGGCTGAGAAGACCGGGTTTTTCTATGAGGGTGAACGCCTGATCGCGGTGCGACACCCGTACTGGACGCCGCAGGATTACTACGGCGGGGCCTTTACCGTGGAATGGAACCATGACCTGGCCACGGACCAGTTCTGCGGGGCGCCCGCCAACGTCTACGACATCAAGGCCTCCCTGGGCCAGGACACCGACCACAACCCCTCGCTGCGCCTGGAGGGGACTTGGCAAGTGGAACTGGACGAACGCTGGGCCCTGGACCTGGGAGGCATGCTCCACGAGTCCGACCAGTGGGACGCCCGGGCGGCCTACCTGGGCCTTTCGTTCCGGCTGGGCCCGCGTCCCGGGGGGCGGCCGTGAAGGTAGCGCGCCTGACCCGGGGATGGGCGGTCGCCGCCCTTACCATGGCGGTCCTCTACACCGTATCCCTGTACCTCGGCGCGCGCATCTTCCTGTTCCTGGAGGCCGAGTATGCCTGGTATGAGAAGATCCTGGCCCTGGCCCTTCTCCTGGGCGAGGCGTTCCTGGTGGTGCACGGGTTCGGGTATTTTCTGAACATATACCGGGTGCTCACCCGCACCGGGAAGGCCGGGTTTACCCCGGACAACGTGCCCCCCCTGCGCTCGTATCCGCCCATCGCGGTGGTGGTCTCCTCTTTCCGCGAACCCCTGGAGGTGGTGGAGGCCACCCTGACCTGCTTCTACAACCTGACCTATCCCAACAAGCGCATCTTCTTCCTGGATGACACCCGCTATGACCTGCCAAGCTGGGACCAGGATGCTGCCGCCGCCTACCGCCTCAGCATCGACGACCTGTGCGCACGCATCGGGGTGAACCTCTTCCGCCGCTCCTGGCGGGGGGCCAAGGCCGGGATGATCAACGACTTCCTGGCCTATCTGGACGGCCGGGCGCCTGAGGGCGCCAGGCTCTGGATCTTCGACGGCCGGGGCGAGCCCGGCGCGGAGAAGTACATCCTCGTGATCGACGCGGACATGAACCCCATCCCGGATTTCGCCGAGCCCCTGGTGGCC
>JAEXTU010000042.1 GCA_023453335.1 Pseudomonadota bacterium
GGGTACGCCGGCAGATCCAACCAGTGCAGTTTCGGCACCACCGGCGGAACCGGTCTCTTCCCGACCAAGATTGGATTGGAATTTGACGTGGCCCAGAGCGTGTCGGGCAACACGGACATGCATGATCCCGTTTCCGGCACGGCCTACGCGCATGCCGCCATCGACTCATGGAACGGCACCGACCCCGAGAAAAAGAACACCGGGGCCTACCAAGGAACGTTTGAAACCAAGCATTCGATTGCGACCTCCGGCAACAACGGAGATAACTTCGCATTGATCTACGGCACGGACCAGAATCCCCACGCCGGACAATGCTTCGACGCCACCAACTTCGACACGAGCCACGAGCAATACACCGGCTTTTCCACCGCCAACTACGACGCCGGTCCGGACAACAACTCCGCTCAATACGACAACACTCGAGGGGTCATGTGGAACAACTCCACCCTGCAATGGTTGACCACCGGGGGCACCTTGTACCTGCGGGTGGAGATCACCCCGCAGACCTACACCCAGGGAAGCACTGGGACCTGCAACGCCTCTTCGGGCACGGAGTACGCCGTCAGAATGTGGGTTTCCGGCAACAACACCAACGCTGATGGCGCAGGAACCGCATTCAACGATTTATCGACCAACTACACCGACTACAGAGATCTCGCGACCACCACCGGGACTTCGACGAAACGCTACCAAAACTCCACCTATTACGTCACAAGTCGAGTCAAGCTGCCACTTGCCAGCGGCAATGTGGCCCTGTCCGATGCATTTAAGCATTACTTTTATGGCTGGACCTACGGCCAGAGCGCTGCATCCAATGTGCAGATCTCCGATTTCGGCATCAAGCTTCCCTAGCCGGGGCTTCAGGAGACGCGCATCGTGAAACGAGAACCGATCAACCTTGCAGACCGCTCATCACGCCGTGGCTTCAGCTTGGTGCAGATGGCCGGGCTGCTCATGGTCGTTGGAGTCATCATCTCCACGGTCGTCCCGGCCCTGATGAGCCGCATTCAGAAGGACAAGGCCCAACTCGGCCTCCAGACCATCCGCTCGGTTCGTGATGAAATTATCGGGTTCGCCATCACCAATTCGACGCATTACCTGCCGCAAACCCTCAGTTCCCTTTCCGTGTCCACCGACCCGTGGGGCAATTCCTGGAAGTACATCGTCGCCCACAACAACGCCACGGGCACCTCCCTCTCGGCCAGCGACGTCAGCTCCGCCACGCACACGGACCTGCAGGTCAAGGACCGCAGCATCCAGACCGTATCCGACGTGGCCTTCATCATCATCAGCTACGGACCGAACCTCCTCATGGACGCCAACTACGACGGCCTCGTGTATCCCGGCAACACCGGGACCGTGACCCTCTACTCCCCTGGGCAGCGCTATACCAACGGGACCAATGACGACCAGGTGGAGATCGTCACCCTTTCCTATCTGAAGAGCAAACTCTAGCCTTCGTTTTCTTTCAGGCCAGCCTGGCGGGGGGACCACCTCCACGATGTGTCCCGTGGAGTGCGGGCCATCCGCGCTCGCCCGCATGCTCCGCCCTCCCTTATGGGCGCGCCCGTGCCGCCGCATGACCAGCCTTACTGCCTGGAGTCCTCCGTTCACCCGAACGGCCTGACCTCCCCTGCTGACTGCACACTGCCGTCTCGGCGAACCCGCACGGCCCGTGAGCGGCCATGAAAAAGCCCCCGGCCGCGGACGGCCGGGGGCTGGCGAAGAGACGGGTCTCGGGAGGCTACGCCGCGTCAGGGGCCGGTTCGGGCGTGACGGGCGCGGCCATCTTGCCGGCCGGGGGCGCCGACTGGGTGGCGTTCAGTGCCCGCTCCTGGGGGAACACCGGCAGGTACCGGTAGGCCAGGGAGAGGACCAGGAAGCCGTAGGCGATGATGCCGATGCTGGGGCCCCACTCCGCCCAGTTGGGCGCGTAGGTGAACCAGGGGTCGAAGGGCAGCACCGGCGCGGCCAGGCCCTGCACGGTGAAGACGTAGCGGTTGATGGTGATGCCGGTGCAGTCCAGCAGGGCGGCGATGTAGAACAGGATCGGGGTGTTGCGCAGCTTGGGCGTCATGAAGATGAGCACCGGAATCACGCCGCACACGCCGATCTCGGCCCACAGCAGCCACTTGCCGTAGATGGTCTGGTAGAACAACTGGTCGAAGGTCAGGCCCTCGCGGGGCAGGAGGTCCATGGCCCACGCGTAGGTGTCGATGATCTTGAAGAAGGTGTAGATGGTCAGCATGGTCCCGGCGATCTTGCCCATGAGGGACTTGACCGACCAGTCCACCAGCTTCTTGCCGGTGAGGATCTCCATGAGCTTGACCACCAGCACCGAGAAGGCCGGGCCGGAGCCCACGGCCGAGAGCACGAACAGGAAGAAGGTCCAGGGCCAGATGAAGAAGCCCTCGCGCATCACGTAGGGGCGGGCGAAGAGCACGCCGTACATGCCGCCCAGGGAGCCCTGGTGGAAGGTGGACAGGAACGCGCCCAGGCCGGCGATGAGCGGCATGACCACGTGCAGGTTGTGCGCGAAGTAGTGGATGAAGGGCACCTTGTTCAGCTGCTTCTGCTCCAGGATGATGGGCAGGAACTCGATGATCAGGACCATCAAGTAGCAGGTGATGCACCACATCACTTCGGTGAGCATCGAATGCACGTTGGAGTGCCAGAAGCCGAACCAGGAGCGCAGCGGCTGGCCCACGTCCAGGGCGAGGATGAGCATGGCGCCGGAGTAGCAGATGAAGCCCACGATGACCGTGAGGTTCACAATCTTCTCCAACTCCTTGATGTCCAGGATGTACTTGAGCAGGCCGGTGAAGAACGCACCCGCGCCCAGGGCGATGACGGCCAGGTCGAAGGTGATCCACAGGCCGAAGCCGAAGTAGTTGTCCAGCGCGGTGACGCCCAGGGCGTCGGTGATGAGCACCCGGTACGCCGCGTACAGGGCGAAGGCCAGGAAGAGGCTGATGAAGCCCAGCCAGGCCAGGAACTTGCCGAACGAACAGCGCTCGGCTCCCTCAGGGAACAGTGCCTTATCCATGGGTTGCCTCCTCCCTTACTCTTTGCCGTGCCCGGCCGAACCCTCGGCCGCCGCAGGGGCGCCGTGGGCCGCACCGGCCGCCGCACCATGCCCGCCCCCGTGCCCAACCGCGCCGTAGCGGTGGCTGGGGGCGTTCAGGGCCTCGCCGTCCAGGTAGTTGTCGCCCAGGCGGCGCACCCACTCCCGCTTGCTGATGTAGTAGACCTGGGGGTCGGTGCCCAGGCGCTCCAGCAGCCGGTACGCGTTGGGGTCGTGTTTGAGCTTGTAGACCGTGTGCTCCGGGTTGTTCAGGTCGCCGAAGTGCAGGGCGCCGGTGGGGCAGGCCTCCACGCAGGCCGGGATGTAGGCATCCTCGGCCAGGTGGTTGGGATCACCGCCCGAAACCCGGGCCTTGTCCTTGGCGTACATGAACTTGTGATGGCAGAAGGAGCACTTCTCCACCACGCCGCGGGGGCGGCAGGAGGTGTTGGGGGTGATGAGCTTCTTGGCCTCGGGGGTCCACTTGGGATCGTACCAGTTGCACACCCGGGCATGGTAGGGGCAGGACGCCATGCAGTACCGGCAGCCGAAGCAGCGCGGGTAGAT
Source organism: Pseudomonadota bacterium (assembly GCA_023453335.1). Classification (GTDB taxonomy): domain Bacteria; phylum Desulfobacterota; class Desulfovibrionia; order Desulfovibrionales; family Desulfovibrionaceae; genus UBA6814. Next base: position 3,632 of record JAEXTU010000042.1, read on the forward strand.
CTGGCTCACGATGCCGCCTTCCTCGTTCTTGTCCGTGGCGATGACCGGGCAGACCGACACGCAGGAAGGCTTGCCGCACTGCATGCAGGGCCGGGGCAGGAACGCCGCCTCGGGCTTGCCGCCCGGGGCCTTGGACAGGTCGTAGATGAAGATCCAGTTCAGCGAGCGGAACCGGTCGGTCGGGTCCTGCCCGGGGGGGATGTTGTTCTCTTTCTGGCAGGCCGAGACGCACACACCGCAGCCGGTGCATTTATCAACGTCGATGACCATGCCCCATCTGACGCGGAAATCGAGTGCTTCAGACATATCTGCTTCCCTCTCTTCGCGTTAGGCGACGTTCACCCGGGAGCCGGTCCAGACGGACAGGCCCGACCCGGGTTCAGCAGCCACGGACAGGAGCGTGTGGGCGTTGCCGCCGGCGGTCTGGCCGAAGGCGCTGCGACCCAGGCCCAGGGGGGTGGCCACCACGCCGGTCATCACCTTCTCGGAGATGAGCACCCGGCCCGCCATCTCGCCCTCGGGGCCGGCCAGGCGCACGTCGGCGTTCTGGCGCAGGCCGCAGGCGGCGGCGGTGCGGGCGCTCATCTGGACCACCGAATCGCCCGAGGCCAGTTCCGCGGTGCTCACCGCATTCAGGCCCATAAGCGGGGCCACAGTGGCCGAGCCCAGGGCCAGGCGGGCCTGCGGGGCCAGGGCCAGGCGGAAGCCGTCCAGACCCGCGCTCACATGGTCCGTAGCGGCCGGGACCAGGGAGAGGCCGGACTGGGCCACCAGGCCGGAGGCGGTCCAGGCGTCGCCCTTCTTCAGGGCGGACAGCCCGGCACCCAGGGCCACGGCCTTGGCCTCCACCACCTCACGCATGCTGCCGAAGCCCAGGCCCAGGCCCAGGGAATCGGCCAGGGCCAGGACCACGTCGCCGGCATGGCGGCAGTCGTAGGCCGGATTCTTCACCACCGGCGCGTTCAGGCTGTAGATGGCCTGGCCCGCGCCGTAGGGGGTGTACACGTCGTCGTACCGCTCCAGGGTGGAGGCGGCGGGGAGCACCAGATCGGCCAGGGCCGCGGTTTCGTCCAGGAAGGTGGACATGGCCACGGTGAAGCCGGCCTTCTGCACGGCCTTGGCCATGGCCGCGGTGCGCGGCAGGGCGTAGGCCGGGTTGGCGTCGTAGACCAGGAGCATGCCCGGGGTCTGGCGGCCCTCGGCCACGGAGGCGAGGTAGCCCACCAGGTCGCCCTGGTACATGGCCTGGCGTCCGGGAGCGCCGGGCACCACCGCGGGGGCCTCGGCAATGGCGCGCGCACCGCCCGGCCGGTTGAAGTTGCCGAGCAGCAGGTTCACGGCCAAGCCGGCGGCCACGGTCTTGGCCCCGGCGCCGGCGCCGAACTCGGAGCCGGTGATGACCAGGGGCCGGCGGGCCGCGGCCAGCTCGCGGGCGATCTGGCGCAGGTCGCGCTCGGACACGCCGGTCTCGCGCTCCACCCGGGCCGGGGTGAACTCGGCCGAGGCGATGCGGGAGAACTCGGCGAAGTCGCGGGTAGCCACGCTGGCCCCGGCCGCGATCAGGCAGCGGGCCAGGCCCATGGCCAGGACGCCGGCCGCGCCGGGCTTGGCCTGCACGTAGGCGTCGCACACCGTGGCCGTGGAGCCGAGCACCGGGCCGGCGTACACGTACTTGGCGGTGCTGCGGCCGCCGGTGGGATGGGCCGCGGCAAAGGCCTTGGCGTTGCGCACCGAGGTGCCCCAGGACTCCAGGGCCTCGGCGCCCAGGATGAGCACGTAGTCGCTGTTCTCGATGTCGTAGCCCAGGCGGCCGTTCATGCCCATCATCTGGGAGGCCTTGGCCGCGCTGGCGGCCTCGCCCGGGGCCATGAAGAACTGGCCGCCGGCCTTGCCGGCGAAGGCGGCGAGCACTTCGCTCACGGTGCCGGTGTCGTCGCCGCTGACCACGGCCAGGCTGTTCTTGGCCGCCGCGGCCTTGTCCTTAAGGAGGGCCATGGCCTCGGACCAGGTGGTCGGGACCAGGGCGCCGTTCCTGCGGACCAGGGGAGTCTTGACCCGGTTGGGATCGTGCAGGGCCTGAACCTCGTTGGCGGCGATGGCGGAGAGGCCGCCGCGGCTCAGGGGATGGTCGGGGTTGCCCACGACCTGGCAGGGCCGGCCGTCGTAGGAGACCACGCGGATGCCCGCCCCGCCCGGATCCATCTTGCTGGCCACCTTGGAGAAGAACACGGAGCGCTTGGGCACCGTGGGGGTCCATCTCCAGTTCTGCGACCAGATCGAGGCGTCGTCGGTGATTTTATAGGGGATGGGAGTCAGGCCCAGGCCAACGACTCCGCCCGCCAGGAACGTCAGGAAAGCTCTTCTGTCGAGTCCCATGTACGCCACCTCTCTTTAGCGATGACAGACGTAGCAGGCGTTGCTGACACCCTTCTCGGCGTGGCAGCGTTCGCATCTGTACATCTTCATGGTTCCGGTATCGTTGAGCATCTTGTGGTCCAACTGGGTGTACCCGGTGAGCTTGTTCCGGTACAGAACAGGCGGGGTGTCATTCTTTTCCATGGGCGGATGGCAGGCCGTGCAGTCCGTGCCCTTGTGCGCGGCATGGGAGAAGAACACGTTGTCCGGCTGGAACTGGTACACGAGCCAGTCCACCTCCTTCTCCTTGGCGACATACTCCTCCACGAACTTCTTCTCGTCCGGGTCGGAGCCCAGCACGTCCGAGTGGCATTCGGCGCACTTGGCCGTAGTCGGCAGCCCATTGTAGGAGCCGTCTTCATTGAAAGTGTGGCAGTCTTCGCAGGCTATGCCCTGGTCCCCGGCGTGGACCGTGTGGCTGAACCGGATGGGCTGCTGCTGCGCGCTAAAGAGCGCATGCGGGAACACCCACCACCCCACGAAGAGCATCGCGATGAACCCCAAGAAGAAGGGCAATGCTCCGCCGCTGCTCGCAGAAGATTTGTTCGCCATAACCCTCGCCATCCTTTGGAAGATTTGTTCCAGCCGGAGAATCCGGCATCCCCCTGCCTCAGGTCGCGCCCGAGCGCGGCCCACGGGTACAGCACTCCCGTTGCGCCGCGCCGCGACGATGACCCGGCCCCCGGAGGGGCGACTCCCTTGTTAAAAATTTCCCGTGAGGACCAGTCCTTCTAGGCAACAGTGGTCAATACTGTCAAGGGCTCGGCGCGAAAATTCAGACTGCCCCGGAGGGATGCGCGGTTGTCCTCGGCCCGGAGTTCGGGTACTCATGCCCTGCCGCCCATGGCGGCCAGCGAGCAACCACCATGCAGATCATCGAGACCGGCCTGCCCGGACTGCTCCTCATCGAACCCAAGGTGTTCGGCGACAGCCGGGGCTTCTTTCTGGAGACCTGGAGCCGCGCGGCCTTTGCCGCGGCCGGGCTGGACTACGACTTCGTGCAGGACAACCACGCCCGCTCCGGCCCCGCCGGCGTGCTGCGCGGCCTGCACTTCCAGCTTCCCCCCGCGGCCCAGGCCAAGCTGGTGCGAGTGACCAGCGGCGCGGTCTTCGACGTGGCCGCGGACCTGCGAAAGGGCTCGCCCACCTTCGGCGCGTGGTACGGAGCCATTTTGTCTGCCGGCAATTTCCGCCAGATGCTCATCCCCCGCGGATTCGCCCACGGCTACCTGACCCTGGTCCCGGACACCGAGTTCCTCTACAAGGTGGACGCGCCCTACGCCCCGGACCGGGACGCCGGCCTGGCCTGGGACGACCCGGACCTGGCCGTGGCCTGGCCCCTGGCCGAACACGGCATCGCCGCGCCGGTGCTCTCGGACAAGGACCGCCGCCTGCCCGGCCTGGCCAACTTTCTCTCCCCCTTCACCTTCGCGCCCCCCGGCCGATAGGAACACCATGCCCAAGAGCACCAAGCGCCCTGCCACCGCCATCCCCGGCCTGCAGGCCGTCATCCTGGCCGGCGGCTCCGGCACCCGGTTGTGGCCCTACTCCCGGACCCTGCTGCCCAAGCAGCTCCTGGCCCTCAACGGGGAGAAGACCCTGCTCCAGCAGACCGCGTCCCGCGCCCTGCGCGTGTTCGCGCCCGGCGACCTCTGGGTGGTCACCAACGAGGAGCAGAAGTTCGAGGTCACCGGCCAGCTCAGGGCGCTGAACCCGGCCCTGGAATCCCAGGTGGTGGCCGAGCCTGTGGGCCGCAACACTCTGCCCGCCATCCTCCTGGGCATGGACCGCGCCCTGGCCAACAGCCCCGAGGCGGTGGTGGCGGTGTTCCCCTCGGACCACCTCATCCACCAGCCCGAGATCTGGGAGGCGGCCATGGCCCGCGGCGCGGACCTGGCCCACCGGGGCTGGTTCGTGACCTTCGGGGTCACCCCCACCCGGCCCGAGACCGGCTATGGTTACATCCGCAAGGGCAAGGAACTGGGCAAGGACA
>JAEXTU010000114.1 GCA_023453335.1 Pseudomonadota bacterium
ACACCAGGCAGTTGGCCAGCAGGTTCAGCGGCTGCGGGATGAATGCCACCAGGGCCAGGGTCTCGCCCCGGGCCACGGCCAAATCCACCCCGTCCACCGCGCGCACCCACTCCCGCGCCGCGTTGAAAACTCCCCGCCTGACCGGGTAGAGCTTCTGCAGGGCGACGGTTTCGAGCAGCATGGCGGAAGGGGGATTGGAGGGCAGGGCCGAAGGCCCTGCCCTCCATACGTTACCTAAACAGCGTCTGGGCGCGATCCGGGCCCACCGACACGATGGCGACGGGCGCGCCGGCGAGTTGTTCGATGCGGGCGATGTAGGCCTTGGCGTTGGCCGGCAGGTCGGCGAAGCGGGTGATGTGGGAGATGGGTTCGGACCAGCCGGGCAGGGTCTCGTAGACGGGCACGGCCTTGGCCAGGGAGTTCTCCTCCTGGGGCGGGTAGGCCAGGGTCTCCTCGCCGTACTGGTAGGCGGTGCAGACCTTGAGTTCGGGCAGGCCGCAGAGCACGTCGAGCTTGGTGAGGGCCAGGCCGGTGGGGCCGTTGAGGCGCACGGCCTCGCGCAGGAGCACGGCGTCGAGCCAGCCGCAGCGGCGGCGGCGGCCGGTGGTGGCGCCGAATTCCGCGCCCTTGCCCTGCAGGTGGTCGCCCACGGCGTCGCTGAGTTCGGTGGGGAAGGGGCCGCTGCCCACCCGGGTGGTGTAGGCCTTGACCACGCAGATGATCTTGTCCAGGCGGGACGGGGCGCAGCCGCTGCCGGCCGCGGCGTTGCCGGCCACGGTGTTGGAGGAGGTCACGAAGGGGTAGGTGCCGTGGTCGATGTCCAGGAAGGTGCCCTGGGCGCCCTCGAAGAGCACCTCCCAGCCGGACTCCATGCCCTGCTGCAGGGTCCCGGCCACGTCGCCCACGTAGGCGGACACGCGCCGGGCCACGGGCAGCATGGCGCTGACCACCTCGTCCACGTCCAGGGCGGGCTGGCCGTAGAAGCTGAACAGGGCGTTCTTCTCGGGCAGGGCGCGCTCCACCTTGCGGCGCAGCAGCTCGGGATCGGCCAGGTCGCCGGCACGGATGCCGGTGCGGCCCATCTTGTCCTCGTAGCAGGGGCCGATGCCCCGGCCGGTGGTGCCGATCTTGGCGTCCGGGGACTTGGCCTGCTCGCGGGCCGCATCCAGGCGCTTGTGAAAGGGCATGATCACGTGGGTCTTGGGGCTCAGCATGAGCCGGCCGGGGGAGACGTCCACGCCCTCGGCGGCCAGGCGGTCCACTTCCATGAGAAAGACTTCGGGGTCCAGGACCACGCCGTTGCCGATGAGGCACAGCTTGCCGGGGTGGAGGATGCCGGAGGGGATGAGGTGGACGACCAGGGACTTGCCGGCCACCACCAGGGTATGGCCGGCGTTGTTGCCGCCCTGGAAGCGCACCACCATGTCCGCGCGCTCGGCGAGCAGATCGACGATCTTGCCCTTGCCCTCGTCGCCCCACTGGGCACCCATGACCACGGTATTTGACATGCGGCTCTCCTTTTGGCATAGGCCCGCTCTGCGCGCGAGCCCTGGCCGCCGATTTACGGCAAAAGACTATCACGTTTAAAGAACACGCGCCGTTAAGTCAAGCAGGCTGGGCCGGGCTCATCCGCTGGCAGGAATCTTGCTGAATACCCTGCCGCGCGACCTGCGCATATCAGGACATTCATGGAGAACATCATCAAAAGGATCAGAATCCGGGAGCGTTGCCTCCTGGCCGGGCTCCTGGCCGCGATTTTGGCGGTTGTGTGGCTTTGGCACGGGACTGTGGCCCCTGCGTCCGGCAGCGTGCTCCGGGTGGCCGCGCCGCAGGGCGAGTGGCGCCAGGCGTCGCTGACCCCGTTCGGCAAGGGTTTCGAGCAGGACCTCTTGGAGCGCTTCTGCGCGGCCCAGGGCCGGCAGCTGCGCTGGGTGGAGGTGGACTCCTGGGACGAGGCCTGGCAGGCCCTGGCCGACGGCCGGGCGGACCTGGTGCTGGGCCTGGGCAACGAGCCCCCCGCCACCTTGTTGACGCCCATTGCCGCAGGCCCGGCCTACGCCCATTCCCGGCCGCTCCTGGTGCAGGACAGCCGGGCCGGGCGCGGCGCGGGCCAGGCCGGGGTGCTGCTGGACGAGAGCCCGGCGCTGTTGGCCGGACTATCCCGTTCCTCCGAGGTGCTGGACTTCCGGCCGCGGGCCGAGGTGCAGGACGGCAACGCCCTGCCGCCGGTGCTGGACCGCCTGTCCGGGGACCGAGACCGCCTGGCCCTGGTGGACGCCGGCCGGTTCCGGCTGTGGCAGCCCTTCTACCCGGAGCTCAAGGCCGCGGGCTCCCTGCCCGAGTCCCTGCTCTACCGCTGGTACTGGAGCGATGCGGACCACACGCTGTCCACGGGCCTGGCCGAGTACTGGAAGGGCCTGGCGGGCAGCGCGGAGCTCAAGGACCTGCGGGACCGCTATTTCGGATTCTTGCCCGAGGGGGCCGACGCCTACGACCTGGCGGACCTGGCCGACGCGGTGAAGAACCGCATGGGCGCCTACCGCGACACCATCGCCGCGGCGGCCAGGGAGAACGGCATCCCGCCGCTGCTGCTCACCGCGGTGATCTACCAGGAGTCGCGCTTCGACCCCGAGGCCAAGAGCCCCACCGGGGTGCGGGGCCTCATGCAGCTCACCCAGGCCACGGCCAAGGAGCTGGGGGTGCGCAACCGCAACGACCCGCGGCAGAGCATCCGGGCCGGGGCGCGGTACCTGCGCCAGCTCTACGACCAGATCGAGGAGCCGGACCTGGCCGACTGGGACCGCTGGTTCCTGGCCCTGGCCGCGTACAACGCCGGACCGGGCCACCTGGCGGACGCCATGGACCTGGCGCACCAGAAGGGCGCGCAGAAGGCCACCTGGCGCGAGGTGAAGCGGGTGTTCCCGCTCTTGCGGCTGGAGAAGTACGCCCGGCAGGCGTCCGCGGGCTATGCCCGGGGGGCGCACCAGGCCTTGGATTTCGTGGAGAGCGTGCGGTACTGGTGCTACGTGCTACACGGGATCGTCATCCTCGCGCGGCCGGAAGCGGAGCACCTTGCCGCGCTTGTCCCGGGCCTCCCCGTCCCCGACCGGTCCTGAGCCGGGCGCCAGCTCCGGCGCGGGCGGATGCGGCGGCACGGAGCGCAGGGGCGCCCCCGGGCCGTCCCCGGGTTCGCGCATCTGCTTCCAGTGGTGGTTGAAGAGCTGGTTCTTCCAGCGCACGGCCTGGATCATGCCCAGCATGACCGCGGCCTCTTCCCAGCGCTGGGTGGGCTCGAACTTCTCCACGGCCGCGGCGTAGCGCTCCCACATGGAGGTCAGCGAGGCCTCGTCGAAGGCCAGGAGCTGCTTGGCCAGCTTGTTGAGGGCTTTGTCCATCTCCGTACTCCCTTGGTCCGGCGGCCCGCGCCAGGCGCATTGCCCCGGTTCCGCGGGTATGCTATCAGCCTTCCCCTACCCCGTAAATGAGGAGCTGCCATGAGCGACCTGAAGAAGATGTACCACACGGTGCAGAAGGACCCCTTTCCCGCGGAGATGAGCATCCGCCTGGGCGACCAGGAGCTGACCTTCCGCAAGCGGGTGTGGAGCATCGGGGGCGAGGAGCTGGGCCTGCGCTACGGCGAGAACCCGGACCAGCCCGCGGCCCTGTACGAGCTGGCCGGCGGCGGGCTGACCGTGGGCGGGGTGGCCCTGCGCGGGCCGGGCCAGGGCCTGGTGAGCGCCCTGTCCGAGGAGCACATGCTCCAGGCGGGCAAGCACCCGGGCAAGATCAACCTCACCGACGTGGACAACGGGATCAACATCCTGCAGTACCTCACGGCCAAGCCGGCCTGCGTGATATTGAAGCACAACAACCCCTGCGGCGCGGCCTGGACCGAGGAAGGCCCTGCCGTGGCGCTCCGGCGCGCCTTCGAGTCGGACCGCATCGCGGCCTTCGGCGGCACGGTGGTGTTCAACCGGCCGGTGACCGACGCCTGCGCCGAGCTCATCAACTCCTCGTATTTCGAGGTGGTGGCGGCCCCGGCCTACGAGGGCGGGTCCCTCGATACCCTCAAGAAACGCAAGAACCTCCGCATCCTCCAGATTCCCGGCCTGGCCGACCTCTCCTCCCTGGCCGGCCAGCCCTTCCTGGACCTGAAGAGCCTGGCCGACGGCGGGGTGGTGGCCCAGTTCTCCTTCGTGAACCGCATCCGCACCGCGGCGGACTTTTTGCCCGCGGCCGCGGACAAGGACGGGGTGGCGGTAGCCGCGCGCAAGCCCACGGACGCCGAGGCCGACGACCTGCTCTTTGCCTGGGCGGTGGAGGCCGGGGTCAGCTCCAACTCGGTGATCTTCGTGAAGGACGGCTGCACCGTGGCCATCGGCACCGGGGAGCAGGACCGGGTGGGCTGCGTGGAGCTGACCATCCACAAGGCCTACACCAAGTACGCGGACATGCTCGCCTTCCGGGAGCTCTCCCTGTCCTTGTACGAACTGAAGGAGAAATCCAAGACCGATCCGGCCCTGGCCGCCAAGCTGGCCGACATCGAGGCGCGCACCTCGGCGGCAAGGGGCGGGCTGCCCGGCACCGCGCTGGTGTCGGACGGGTTCTTCCCGTTCCGGGACGGGGTGGATTTGGCCCTGGCCCAGGGGGTGGCGGCCATTGCCCAGCCGGGCGGCTCCATCCGCGACGTGGAGGTGATCCGGGCGGTGAACGAGGCCGTGCCCTCTGCGGCCATGGTCTTCACGGGCCAGCGCTCCTTCAAGCACTAACGACCGAACCTCAACCTCCCGCGCCACCCGTCCTCCAACCGATAAAAGTTTTTGGAGGAGGGGAAGGG
>JAEXTU010000255.1 GCA_023453335.1 Pseudomonadota bacterium
GAATTGGGGGTGGAACTGGGGGTAGAATTCGGGGTCGTCTCAGCCATCAAGGTTCCTCGCTTCACATCCGTCGGGATACTGCGTACCCTGCGCGCCAGCCCGGCAGGTGGAAAGGTCCACCGCCCGCCGGCCCGCGGGCAACGGGTCAGACTTCACGAGCGGACGGTCGATGTCAAGCATCTTTCTTCTGTGGGACGAATCCCAGATCTGGGGGCTGCTGGCCTGGCGCGCCCTGGTGCATTTCGGCCTGCCCCTCAGGGTGGTCACTGCCGAGCAGGTTGCCGGCGGCCTTCTGTCCGCCGAGCCGCCGCCCGTGCTGGTGGTCCCGGGCGGCACGGCCCGGCGCAAGGTCGAGCGCCTGGGCGCGGCCGGGGTGGAAGCGGTGCGCGCCTACGTGGCCGGAGGCGGGTCGTATCTCGGCTTCTGCGGCGGGGCCGGGCTGGGCCTCACCGGGCCGCACGGCCTGGGACTGTGCCCCTGGAAGCGCCGCGCCTTCACCGACCGCCTGCAGCATTTCGTGTCCGGCCACATGCGGGTGAATAGGGCCGGGGCCACCGGGCTCGCGCCCGACTCCCTGCCCATGCAGCCGCTGTTGCCGGTGTGGTGGCCGGCCCGGTTCGAGCCGGGCGAGGAGCCCGAGGTGCGGGTGCTGGCCGCCTACGCCGCGCCTGGCCCGGACTTCTGGGTGGCGGACCTGCCGCTGGCCGCCATTCCCCGCGGCCCGCTGGAGGACCTGGAGGCCCAGTACGGACTGGCCGTGTGGCCGCACGCCATGGCCGGGCAGCCCTGCATGGTGGAGGGGACCTACGGGCAGGGGCGGTACCTGCTCTCCTACTCCCACCTGGAGACCCCGGCCTCGGCCGAGGCCAATGCCTGGCTGGCCCACATTCTCGCGGTGCTGGGGTCCGACCGGCCGGCCGCGGATGGCCCGGTCCCGGCCTGGGACCTGGAGGCCCTGCCCCTGGCCTGGCCCGCCGGCCCAGCCGGGGCGGCCCTGTTCAAGGCCCGCACCGTGCTGGGCGGGCTGGTGAAGCAGGGCATGGACCACCTCTTGCTCTTTTCCCGCACCCCCTGGCTGCTCGGCTGGCGGCGGGGCATCCCGGGCGCGGCCCTCAATTCGCTCCTGGCCATGCTGGCCCAGGCCGCGGCCCTGCCGCCCACCCCGGCCGCGGCCGCCTTCTGGGAGGAGCGCCACCCCGCGTTCAGCGAGGCCCTGGACCTCTTTGCCTACGGCATGGCCGGCTACCTCCTGGCCGAGCGGCTGGGCATGACCCTGGGCGAGAGCGAGGCCGGCCTGAACCACGACCTCCTGCGCGCCCAGCGCACCGCCCTCTTCGGTCCCCCCATGGCCCCGGCCGGCCTCTTCGGCCCCCTGCTCGCGGACGTGGACGAGCTGCTGGCCTGGCTGCTGGCGGGCTGAAAAGAAAGCGCGCCGGACCCGAGAGTCCGGCGCGCCTGATTCCATCGTATCCCGATACTAGGCCAGGGCGCGGTCCAGCCGGGCCAACGTAGATTCCTTGCCCAGGGCGGCCATGGTCTCGTAGAGGCCGGGGGAGGCGGTCTTGCCGGTTAGGGCCACCCGTATGGGCTGGGCGATGAGCTTGAACTTCACGCCCTTGGCCTCCACGTAGCCGTGCAGGGCGGCCTCGATGTCCGCGGCCGTGAAGCCGGACAGGCCGGCCAGTACCTCGCGCACCTCGGCCACGTACGTCTTGCCCTCGGCGTTCAGGAACTTTTCCTTGGCCGCGGGGTCCATGGCCAAGTCCGCGTCCGGGGTGAAGAAGAAGGCCGCGGCCTCGGCCATCTCCTTGAGGGTCTGGGCCCGGGGCTGGTACAGGGGAATGACCTCTTCGAGCAGCTTGGGCGCGGGCTCGGGCAGGCCCAGCTCCCGCACGAAGCGGGCGAGCAGGGGGGCCAGCTCCGGGGCGGACTTGGCCCGCAGGTGGTGGGCGTTGACCCACAGGAGCTTCTCCATGTCGAAGCAGGCCGCGGAGCTGTTCAGGTTGGACGTGGAGAAGGCGGCCACCAGCTCATCCAGGGTGAAGATCTCCTGGTCGCCGTGCGCCCAGCCCAGGCGGGCCAGGTAGTTGACCATGCCCTCGGGCAGGAAGCCCATCTTCTCGTAGTCCATGACGCTCATGGCGCCGTGCCGCTTGGAGAGCTTCTTCTTGTCCTGGCCCAGGATCATGGGCACGTGGCCGTAGACCGGCAGGGGGAAGCCCAGGGCCTGGATGATGTGGATCTGGCGCGGGGTGTTGTTCACGTGGTCGTCGCCGCGCAGCACGTGGGTCACGCCCATGGCCTGGTCGTCGCTGATCACCGCCATGTGGTAGGTGGCCCCGCCGTCGGCGCGGCGGATGACCAGGTCGTCCAGCTCGGCGTTGGGGAAGGACACCGGCCCCTTGACCATGTCCAGGAAGGTGACCGCCCCGTCCAGGGGGGTCTTCAGGCGCACGCAGCGGCCCGGGCCGGGACCCAGGCCCAGCTCGCGGCAGCGGCCGTCGTACTTGGGCTTGCGGCCCTCGGCCGTGGCCTTGTCCCGCATGGCCTGCACGTCCTCGGGGGAGCACTGGCACCAGTAGGCGCGGTCGTTGGCGAGGAGCGCATCCACGTTGGCGTTGTACAGCTCCTGCCGCTCGCTCTGGAAATAGGGGCCGTCGTCATGGGTGAGCCCCAGCCAAGCCATGCCGTCCAGGATGGCCTGGGTCATCTCCGGGGTGGAGCGGGCGGTGTCGGTGTCCTCGATGCGGAGCACGAAGCGGCCCCCGCTCTTGCGGGCCAGCAGGTAGTTGAACAGCGCGGTGCGCGCGCCGCCGATGTGCAGGTAGCCGGTGGGGCTGGGGGGGAAACGGGTCACGACCTGGGACATGGGTTCTCCGTGCACGGGAAAAGGGGCCGCGGGATGCGGCCTGGAATATTGATGGTGTAGGGGAGCTAGACCGACTCGACCCGCTTCACCTCGGGGACTTCCTTGAGGATGATGCGCTCGATGCCGTTCTTGAGGGTGATCTGGGACATGGGGCAGCCCTTGCAGGCGCCCTGCAGCCGGACCTTGACCACCCCGTCCTCGGTGGCCTCCACCAGCTCCACGTTCCCGCCGTCCGCGGCCAGCATGGGCCGCACCTTGGCCAGGGCCTGTTCAACCTTGTCGCGCAGCATGGGAATCTCCTTGCGGCCCCCCGGGGAATGGATCGGGACCGGTTTGTGGCAGGGGGTCAGTATAGGGTGCGGGGCCGGGATGTCAAATGGCGCAGCCAGAGGCTCCCGAACATCTTTGTACAGAAAAAGTTGACAACATCGTTCGGGGGTACTAGGCTGCGCCCATGCTGACGCAGCTTTTTACCTCGCGCACGCGCATCAAGCTGCTGCTCAAGCTGTTCCTGAATCCCGAGGTGTCCTGCTACCTGCGGGAGCTGGCCAAGGAGTTCGGGGCCTCCCCCAACGCCATCAAGGAAGAGCTGGACAGCCTCTCCGCCGCCGGCTACCTGGACAAGCGCCAGCAGGGCCGCAGCATCTACTACAAGGCCGACACCAGGCACCCCTTCTTCCCGGAGATCAACTCCATCGTCCGCAAGTACATCGGGATAGACAGGATTCTTGAACAGGTCATGTCCAAGCTCGGGCAGGTGGAGGCGGTGTACATCCTGGACGACTACGCCCAGGGCAAGGACACCGGACTCATCGACGTGCTGGTGGTGGGCGACGTGCACAAGCAGAAGATCGAGGCCCTGTCCCGTTCGGTGGAGGCCAAAATCAAGCGCAAACTGCGGGTCATGATGATGGACGCCAAGGAGTTCCAGAGCTTCAAGGAGGTCCTCCTGTCCCGCCCCAACTGGAAGGT
>JAEXTU010000272.1 GCA_023453335.1 Pseudomonadota bacterium
ATGTGCGGCTCCTGGGCAGGCGGGCCGTAGGCGGGGCGGGGCGAGGGGCCTCCGCTGCCATACATGAACCACAACGCGGTCCGGTTCAAGCGAAATTCGGGTTACAGGGCCAGCCCCAGCACGCAGATGTCGTCGCGCTGCGGCACCCGGGCCAGCCGCCGGTCGATCTCCCGCTCCAGTTCGCGGCGCTGCTCGTCCAGGCCCAGCCCGGCGGTGTCCTCCAGGAAGCGGCAAAAGCCCGACTTGGCCATGCCACTGGTCATGGGCGTGAAGTTCTGGTCGAGCAGCCCGTCGCTGGTGAAGTACACGCGCAGGCCCTCGGCCCAGGGGATGTCCACGTCGACGAAGGCCGCGTCCTTGCCCCGGGAATAGCCGATGCAGTGGGTGCTTCCCGCCACCTCGCCCACCCGGTTGCCCGCGGCCGTGAACAGGGACATGCGTGCCCCGCAGAAGGTCAGGCGGCGGCCGGCGCGGTCGATGCACAGCATGGCCACGTCCGCGCCGTCGTCCATGTCCGAGGCCGTGTCCTGGCGCAGGCTCTGGCGTAGCCGGGTATGGGCCAGGGCCATGGCCGCGGCGGGCGAGTCCAGGCCGGCCTCGCGCACCGCGGCGTCCAGGATGGAGTTGAGGGTCATGGTCATGAGCGCCCCGGGCACCCCGTGCCCGGTGCAGTCGGCCACCACCAGCAGGGTGTGGTCCCCCTGGCGGCGGCTCCAGTACATGTCCCCGCCCACGGTGCTGCGCGGCCGCCAGATGGCGAAGCAGCGGTCCGGCGCCAGTCCCAGTTCGGCGGACAGGCTGGGCAGGATGGCCGTCTGCATGCGCCGGGCGTATCGGATGCTGTCCATGATCAGCTCGTTCTTGTCCGAGAGCTCCCGGGTCCGCTCCGCGACCTTGGCCTCCAGGGTGCGGCCGTACTCGGCGATGGTGTCGGCCATGGCGTTGAAGGAGCGCCCCAGCCGGCCCAGCTCGTCGTCGGAGTCCACCGCGGCCCGCACCTCCAGGTTCTGGCCGGAGAAGCTGGACACGGTCTCGGTCAGGGCGCGCACCGGGCGGAGCATGCCCGACACTAGGCGGTTCATGACCAGTACGCCGATGAGCACCGAGAGCACGCAGGCCGCGGCGAACCCGGCCAGCAGCAGGTTCAGGGGCCGCATGTACGAAGCCCGGCCGATGGCGATGCCGAAGAACCAGCCGGTGGTGCTCATGCGGTTGAAGCTGAAGTTCTCGGCCTCGCCGCCGGGGCCGTCCAGGGTGATGCCGCCCCGCGCGCCCTGGCGCAGCAGGAGGTCCACCAGTTGGCCGAACTGGGGCCAGGGGATGTCGGTGACCGGGCGCAGGCGATCCCGGGTGGGCGAGAATGCCGGGTTGGGGTGGGCCAGGATGTGCCCCTGGCCGTCGATGAGCAGGGCGTAGCTGTTCTCGCCCACCCGCAGGGCGTTCACCTTGTTGATGAGCTCGGCGATGGAGAAGTCGGTGGCCAGCACGCCCACCACCTCCCCGTCGCGCCGGATGGCCTTGGCCACGGTGATGATGAGGTGGCCGGTCATGGCGTCCAGGTAGGGCTCGGTGAACACCACCGAGCCGCTCTTCTCCGCGGCCCGGTACCAGGGCCGGGTGCGGGCGTCGTAGGTGTCGGGAGGGACGAAGCCCACGCCGGAGAGGGGGCGGCGGGAGTCGGCGAAGCCGATGTAGAAGTCCTGCATCTCCTTGGCGTAGATCTTCATCTTGCTGGTGATGAGCTTGCCGAGGTGGTCGTTGCCGAAGTCGCCCGCGGCCTCGATGTCCTGGGCCAGGCCGTCGATGATGAGCGCCCGGGTGGCGAACCAGGCGTCGAATTCGCGGGTCTTGGCCGTGACCAGCTCGGCCACCTGGTTGTCCAGCAGCGTGGAGGTGATCCGGTAGGACACCGTGGCGCTCACGGCCGCGACCAGGGCCACCGAGAGCAGGCAGATGGCCATGCCCGCCCACATGTAGCGCGTCCGGAGGGATTGGGTTCGGTTCATGCCTCTCCCGGCGGGGTTGGCGGAACGGCCAGGGGGAGTCCTGTGCCGGCTGTCCCGCAGAAACCGGCCGGACGATAGCAATTCGCCTGCGCGGCGTCCACCTGCCTGCTCCCAGAGGTCACGAGAGCTGACTCTTGGTCAGTATTCTCGGCCGTGAGGCAAGAAATCAGTTGACAGGGCACCGGAAAGGCCCTAGAGGCCAGGAACTTGTCCGCAGGGCCGGCACGGCGCCGGCTGGGGGGCAAGCCTTCAGGCCCGGGCCATGGGAGGCTGGGGCGGTTACACCCTTTCATTTTTTTTGAGGTTTTGCATGAGCACCAACATTTACGTCGGCAATCTGCCCTGGGGCGCCTCGGAAGACGAAGTGCGCTCCGCCTTCGCCGCCTACGGCGACGTGCGCTCCGTCAAACTCATTTCCGACCGCGAGACCGGCCGCTTCCGGGGCTTCGGCTTCGTGGAGATGGAAGGCTCCGGCGCTGCCGAGGCCATCCGCGCCCTGGACGGCTCCTCCTTCGGCGGCCGCCAGCTCAAGGTCAACGAGGCCCGGCCCCGCGAGGAGCGCCGGCCCCGCTACTAGGCCGACAGACGTTGCGACGAACAGGCCCCCGCCCCCCCCCGCCGGGCGGGGCCCGGTTTTTTTAG
>JAEXTU010000273.1 GCA_023453335.1 Pseudomonadota bacterium
ACTGGCGGCACTCCGACGACACCCACCTGTGGGCCGAGTTCTGGGACGGGACCCGGTGGCAGTACCTGGGCGCGGGCGAGCCCGAGTCCCTGCCCGGACTGGCCTGGTTCAGCCAGCAGTTGCCCAAGGCCGTACTGGTGCTGGCCAACACCTATGGCAGCCTGCGGCCGGGCGAGGCCCCGGACGCGCCGGTGTACGCCGCGGGTCCGGGCTATCTGGCGCTCAACCGCAGCGCGGACTACCTGCCCACGGGACAACTGCGGGTCGAGGTGGCCGGGGGGGATGGCCGGCCCCTGGCGGGCGCCACGGCCATCGCCCACGTCTACAACGCCGCGCATTTTGCACCGGTGGCCCGCATCGCCTGCGGGGCGGACGGGGCCGGGGAACTGGATCTGGGCGGGGGCGACGTGCTGGTCTGCGCGGCACGGGACGGCCGGTCCGACTGCGCATTCGTCCGGGTGGAGCCGGGGAAGGGCGCCACGGTGCGCCTGGCCCTGGATGGCCGCCGCCTGCCCGAGGGCGAGCGGCGCATGGAGTTCGCCGAGGACCCGGCGCGCTCGGCCGCGGCGGCCGCGGATTTCGCCCGGGCCGAGGCTGCGGCCGCTTCGTTGCGGGCCGGCCTGGAGGCCGAACGCACGGCCCGCCTGGCGGCCTTTGCTGCCCTGGCCGGCCGGGTGGCGGGTGGTCCGGATACGGCCCTGGCCAAGGCCCTGGCCGAGGCCGGGGGCAACGTGGGCGAACTGGTGCGCGGCCTGGACTTGGCGGCGGCCCGCGGCCCGGAGGACTTCGAGGCGGCCGCGGCCGCGGTGTTGGCCATGTCGGCCAAGGACCGGGCCATGGCCGGGGGGAGCAGCCTGGCCGCCGAGGCCCGCCTGGCCCTTGCGGCGCGGGACGCGCTGCGCCGGCGGGGGCTCCTGGAGTACGGCGATGAGGACTTCGTGCGCGGGGTGCTCCCGGGCCGGCTCCTGTTCGAGCAGTTCTCCCACTGGCGGGAGGCGCTGGCCGCGCGCTGCGCGGGCTGGGCCGAGTCGGCCTCGGACCTGCGCGCCCTGGTGCTGCGGGTGAACCGGCTCCTGGCCGGGCTGCCCCGGGTTCCGGCCAAGGGCCGGGGCGTGCTCATGACCCCGGACCAGGTCCTGGCCGTGGGTGGCTGGCAGCATCCGGACGAGCTGCTGGTTCTGGGCGGGGCATTGCTGCGCTGCCTGGGCGTGCCGGCCCGGCTGCACCCGGACCGGGATTGGCTGGAATATTTCAACGGGAAGGAGTGGCTGCCGTTCTATCCCGAAGCGCCGGCCAGCCTGGGCGACACCCGGGCCACGGCCGAGGCGCGGGCCGTCTACGGCGAGCACGCCCGGGTGCGGGTGCGCTTCTTCCGGGGCGGCCGGTCCGCATCCGGGGAGGCGGCGCAGTACTACCGGGATTTCGCGGTAAGCCGGCTGCTCGACCCCGGGTTCTTCGCGGTCCTGGAGGACCCGGACTTGGCCTGGGAAGACGGGGCCGCGGTCCTGGATCTGCCGGCCGGGACCTATGTGCTCACCTGCGGCGGCCGGGACGGGGCGGGGCGGCCCACGGTGCGCAGCCGGGTGCTGGACCTGGCCCCGGGGCAGGCCGTGGCCCTGGATCTGCCCCTGGACCCCGGAAACTGATCGCCCCGGCCGGCCGCGGCGCTCTCCCAAATGTAAGGGCCGGCTTGCGCCGGCCCTCCCCTAAAGAAGACTGGAAATGAGGTTGGCTGGAACCGCATTCCCGTCCGCCGTGTACATGGTCATTTTTCCACAAGTTGTCAAGGGTGCCTTGAAGTCTTGGTTTCATATCAACGAGTTTCAACAGGTCGGCTTGGACAACTTTCGTATTTATCCATAATAAAAAGTACGTTGCCTTGTGGAAGAAATATGGTTTCACCGCACCAGGGTGGTCAAATTGAAGATGGGCTCCATGATGGCCACCACGATGAAGGCGATGACCAGGCCCACGGCCAGGATGAGCAGGGGTTCGGCCAGGGCCACGAGCCGCTTGAGCACGTTGTCCACCTCGCGCTCCAGGATGTGCGCCAGGCGCAGCAGGAACGGGCCGAGCTGGCCCACCTTCTGGCCCGAGGACAGGGTGAGGATGTAGACCTCGGGGTAGATGCCCTGCTTGTCCAGCACCCGGTCCAGTGGCCGGCCCGCGGCCACCTCGTCCCGGGCCTCCAGGATTTTTTCCTTGAAGAAGGTCGAGGCCACGGCCTCGGCCGAGCTTTCCAGGGCCTGCACCAGGGGGATGCCCGCCTCCACCTGGAAGCCGAGCAGCCCGGAGAAGCGGGCCAGCAGGTATTTGTGCACCAGGGGCAGCCGCCAGAGCTGGCGGTCCTTCCAGGCGGCCAGGCGCGGTACGCGCCGGAAGGCCAGCACCGCCGCGAGCACCAGGAGCACGGGCAGGAGCAGGCCGGCCGGTCCCAGGGTCTCCAGGGCTTTGCCCACGGCCAGGAGCAGGGTGGTGGTGGCGGGCAGCTTGCCCTTGGCCGAGGCGAAGATGCTGGCGATCTTGGGCAGCACGTTGGAAAGTAGGAAATACACCGCGCCGATGCCCACGCAGGTGATGACCCCGGGGTAGACCAGGGCGGTGACGAGCCGGCCCTGCACCTCGGCCCGGCGCTCTTCGTTGTCCGCGATGCTCTCCAGCACCTGGCCCAGGCGGCCGGTGCTTTCGGCCACCTTGATCATGCCCACGTACACCCCGGGGAACAGGGTTTCGTGCCGGGACAGGGCCTGGGAAAAGGGCTCGCCTTCCTCCACCCGGTCCCGGATGGAGAGCCAGACCTTGGAGGCCGCGGTGCCGGACATGCGGCCGATGAGCTCCAGGCTCTTGGCCAGGGAATGGCCGCTCTGCAGGAGCACCCCGAGGTAGTAGAAGGACTCGGCCAGCCGGATGCCCGAACCGGGCAGGAGCTTGCGCAGGGCGGGCAGGAGCTTGAAGGCGCGCCGGCCGGAGTCCTCCACCGGGGTCAGGGTCAGGGGGACCAGGCCGCGGTCGCTGAGCAGGGAGTAGGCGCGCGCCCGGCTCTCGGCCTCGATGAAGCCTTTGAGTTTCTTGTGGGCCGGGTCGGTGGCCGCGTATTGGAAGGTGGGCATGCTGGGTCGTCGTTGACAAAGCCTTGCGGCAGGACCTAGAAGTTCATCTCCCGGAAACGGCCTGTACGGTCCCGGCG
>JAEXTU010000458.1 GCA_023453335.1 Pseudomonadota bacterium
CATCCTCCCTTTCAAAAACCGCCATCGATGGAGGCGGCGGAGGGCGGGGGGAGGGATTATTTCTTGAGCAGCTTGGACAGGTCGGGCACGCCCTTGGCCTTGCCGCCGGTGAGGTTCTGCAGGCTGCGCAGGTCGCCGGGACCGGACAGGGTGAGGTTGGTGATGGCCTCCATGTACTTGGTCTTCAGCTCCTCCGGGCATTTCTTGTACTCGTAGAGCACGTGGGAGAGGCTGATCTCCGCGTCCATGGCCGTGTCGAACGGGTACCCGAAGGGCAGGAGCAGCATCTGCACCCCCTGCTGGGTGGGGATGGTCTGGATGGCCGCCGCGTCCTTGATTTTGCCCTCCTCGGGAGTCCATTTCCCGATCACGATGTCGCCGTTCACGAGCTTGGCCATTCTGATGTCGTACGCCATGGGGCGGTCTCCTTCTGGTTCGGTGTGAGGCCAGGAACGTAGGTACCCGCCCCGGCCTTGTCAAGCCGGCCCCGCCGGCCGCCCCCTCCGGGAGGAGACGGGTTTTTCGCCAAAGGGTGTTGACAGGATGGCCCCGCGGATTTACTTTCATAATACCCTACCAGGGTATCGTATAAGCTCCGGCCAGGAGGAACGCCATGACCCAGCCCGACCGCTCCGACCCGCGCACCAAGGGGGTGCTTTCCCGCCTGCGCCGCATCGAGGGCCAGATCCGCGGCATCCAGAAGATGGTCGAGGAGGGCCAGGACTGCGAGCAGGTGCTCATCCAGGTCAAGGCCGCCCAGTCGGCGCTGCGCGCCGCCTCCGGGCTCATCCTCAAGGGCTACCTGTCCAAGTGCTACGCCCGCGGCGGCCCCGAGACCCCGGACGAGGTCCTGGAGCGCCTCAACCGCACCGCGGACATCATCACCAAGTTCATCGAATGACGGCCAAAAGGCCAAGGAGGAAACGCCATGCCACCCAAGACCGGCACGGACAAACAGAAGTACACCTTCATCTGCTCCCGGGACACCCTGGACGGGGCCTACCCGTCGCTCATCCTCGCCCTCAACGCCGTGCGCCTGGGCCACGAGGCCACGGTCTTCTATACCTTCATGGGCGTGAACATCGTGCGCAAGGGCTATCTGGCCAAGCTCAAGTTCCACCCGCCGGGCTTCATGGGGGCCATCCCCGGCATGTCCTCCCTGGCCACCTCCATGATGAAGAAGCAGATCGAGAAGGCCAACATCCCGGACCTGGAGTCGCTCCTGGAGATGGCCCAGATCGAGGGCGTCCGGCTGGTCGCCTGCAAGATGACCATGGAGATGATGGGCCTCGCGGAGGCGGAGCTCATCGCGGACGTGGAGGTCATGAACGCCGAGCAGTACCTCAAGATGGCCGGCCAGTGCGCCATCAACATGTTTACGTAAGGAGAGCCGCCATGACCGCTTCCCTGTGCAGCCTGCACTGCGGGCACTTCTCCGGCGTGGACCGCGCCGCCGTGGCCAAGGCCCTGCCCAAACTGAAGAAGACCTTCAACCACGTGGACTACTCCGAGCCCGACCGCAGCCTGGAGCTCACCGGCGCGCACGGCCTGGATGACGACCCCGAGGCCCTGACCGCCCTCCTGGACTCCCTGTCCCGGCTCCTGGGCAAGAACGGCCGCGGCTCCATCATCCTGCGCTGCGAGGCCACCGAGATCTGCTATTTCCGCAAGGGCATGTGGTCGCTCCTGGCCCTGCCCGTGCCCCCCGACCCCTTCGACCGCATCCACCACGCCGGCTGACCTCCCACCGCCGCGCGCGCCGCACTCCGCGGGCGGCCTCCCGGCAACCGGGGGCCGCCCGCGCATTTTTTCCGGGCCGGCTTGACCCATATCAAAGCCGAATCCTCCCCACCGCCTTACCTGGGGGGTGAAAACGTGCTACAGAGCCGGCAGGGCCCAAGGCCCCCGGCCCAAGGAGGATGCCATGCAGACGTTCAAGCTCTCGGAGACCCGCGAGTTCCGCGACGGCGGGCTCAAGAAGTTCCTGGTCCACGACTCGTACAACTTCCGCATCATCAACTTCAACCTCAAGGCCGGGCAGGAGCTGCCGGTGCACAACCACGACCTGGACGGCGAGCTCTCCATCCTGGTCCTGGAGGGCGAGGGCGAGTTCCTGGGCGGCGGGCTCGCCACCATCCCGGCCGCTCCCGGCGACGTGCTCCTCTCCCAGGTGCGCGAGCCGCACGGAGTGCGGGCGAAGACGGACATGCGGATACTCGTGACCATCGCGCCCCCGGTCTGATCCACACCATCGTGCAATGAAAGAAGGAGAATAGCCCATGGACAACGCCACCCGCTGGGACGAGTTCCTCATCGCCGAGCACGAGCTCATCGAGCGCAGCATGGCCGTGCTCAAATCCTGCCTGGAGGACCTGGACCGCGCCGCCCGCCACCCGGCCCGGCTCATGCGCGCCCTGGACTTCCTCCTGGAGTTCGGGGACAAGCTGCACAACCAGAAGGAGGAGCAGCACCTCTTCCCCCGCATGGAGGAGCGCGGCATCCCCCGCGACGCCGGCCCCATCGGGGTCATGCTCATGGAGCACGCGGCCGAGCGCGACCTGTTGCGCCAGCTCCTGGCCGAGGCCCCCAAGCTCGCCGCCACGCCGCCCGCCCAGCGCGAGTCCTTCCGGGTCCGCGCCCTGGAATACCTGCGCATCCGCGCCGAGCACATCTGGAAGGAGAACGACATCCTCTACAAGATGGCGCTCCAGGTGCTCAGCCCCCAGGACCAGGCCGAGCTGCTGGCCGCCTTCCGCAAGCTGGACCTGGAGACCTACGGCGAGAAGGCCCGCGAGCACTTCGCGGCCATGGTGGCCGAGCAGGAGGCCGCCGGCGGCATCCGCACCCGGCTGGTGGAGAACCTCTCCTACGAGCAGCTGCACGGCATCCTGGAGGCCCTGCCCATCGAGGTCACCTTCGTGGACGCCCAGGACACGGTGGCCTACTTCAACCGGCTGGACAAGAAGAAGATATTCACCCGCACCCGCTCGGTCATCGGCCGCAAGGTGGAGAAATGCCATCCGGCCAAGAGCGTGGACACGGTCAAGGCCATCGTGGAGGGGTTCAAGAACAGGACCCGCGACACGGCCGAGTTCTGGATCGACTTCGCCGGCGACACCATCTACATCCGCTACTTCCCGGTCTTTTCCGACGAGGGCCAGTACCTGGGCGTGCTGGAGGTCACCCAGGAGATCGGGGCCATCCGGAAGATCACCGGCCAGAAGCGGCTGCTGGACTGAGCGGGCTGGCCTGCCCCGCCCTGAACCATGGTATCATGCGCGGCGGCTGCCGGAGCGGATTGCCGTCCGCTCCGGCGCTGCGCGCCGTACGGCCCGGGCCTTTCCGGCTTGACTCTTCCGCCGGATTCTTCCATTATTCCATAATGGTGAAAAAGAACGCCCGCCTCCGCCCCCGGGGCCGGGCCAGGCCGGAGGCATCCTTGCGGCCGGCCCTGGCGCGTTTCCCTGGGGATTGCCGGTAGGGCGGTAGAAACACGGGCAGCACGGGATGAAGACGACAGTTCCCCACAGCTCCCTGGCCCGCCGCCTCTCCCTGTCCGTAGGGCTCTCCTCGGCCGTGCTCAGCCTGGTGGTCCTGGGCCTGGTGGCGGGCCTGTACATCCAGCGCTCCACCAGCCACATGGAGGAGCACGCCCGCCGCTCCGCCGCCTTCCTGGCCGAGGCCCTGGAATTCCCCCTGTGGAACCTGGACCTGGATTCGGTGCGCACCATCGGCCGGGCCGTGGGCCAGGATCACGTGGTGGGACTGGTGGAGGTGACCGGCGTCCACAACGAGAGCCTCTTCCGTTACCAGTCCCACGACACCATCGTCATCACGCACCGCGTTCAGGTGGTGCACGACGGCCAGGTCATCGGCTGGGCCCTGGTGGGTCTCAACGACCTGGAGCGGCAGACCACGCTGTGGCCGGTGGTCCTGACCGGGGCCGGCCTGGCGGGCCTCATCATCCTGCTCCAGTACCTGCTGCATACCTGGTACATCCGGCCCCTGCTGGGCAAGCCGTTCGCCTCCCTGGACCGGCTGGTCACCGCGTACTCCGCCGGCGACTTCTCGCCGGCCCTGCCCCAGGCGCCCTATGCCGAGTTCGCCCCGCTGTTCAAGCTGGTCGGGGACATGGGCGGCACCATCCAGCAGCAGATGGAGGACCTGAAGGCCAGCGGGGAGCGCCTGTCCCTGGCCCTGGACGCGGCCAACGACGGGATGTGGGACTGGGACGTGGCCACCGGGACCACCTATTTCAGCCCCCGCTATTTCACCATGCTCGACTACGCGCCCGGCGAGTTCGCGCCCGTGCACGAGACCTTCCAGGGCCTGCTCCATCCCGGGGACCGGGAGCGCGCGGACGAGGCCCTGTTCGCGGCCCTGGGCGGGCAGCCCTACGAGATCGAGTTCCGCCTGCGAGACAAGTCCGGGCAGTGGCGCTGGGTGCTGTCCCGGGGGCGGGTGGTGGAGCGGGACGATGCCGGCCGCCCCCGGCGCATGGTGGGCACCCACGTGGACATCACCGCGCGCAAGGAGCTGGAGCTGCGCCTGGCCGACCAGCTGGCCTTCCAGCAGGCGCTCATGGACACCCTGCCCTACGCGGTGTTCTACAAGGGCGCGGACACCCGGTTCCTGGGCTTCAACACCGCCTACGAGGAGATGTTCGGGGTCCGGCGCCAGGACCTGCTGGGCAAGCGGGTGCTGGACCTGGAGTACCTGCCCGCGGCGGACCGGGTGGCCTACCAGGCCGAGGACGAGGCGGTCATCGCCAGCGGGGGCCGGGTGCAGAAGGAGATGCCCATCCCCTTTGCCGACGGCCGCATGCACATGACGCTCTATTCCGTGTCTGGGTTCCGCTCGGCCGACGGGTCCCCGGGCGGGCTCATCGGCGTCATCGTGGACATCGCCGCGCGCAAGGAGGCCGAGGCCGCGCTGGCGGCCAGCGAGGAGCGCTTCGCCAAGGCCTTCAACTCCAGCCCCGCCCCGCTGCTCATCGCGGAGATCGACACCGGGCGGTTCATCGCGGTCAACGACCGCTGGGTGGAGATGCTGGGCTACAGCCGGGAGGAGCAGGTGGGACGCACCTCCTTCCAGGTGGGCATCTGGGTGGATACCGGCGACAGGAAACGCGCCATGGATATCGTGGCGCGCGACGGGGTGCTCAAGGATTTCCCCGTGCAGTTCCGGACCAAGGCCGGGGATGTCCGCTCCACCCTCTGGTCGGTGGAGATCATCAGCCTGGAGGGCAAGGACGTCCTGCTCTCCCTCATCGTGGACATCACCGAGCGCAAGCAGGCCGAGGAGGCCCTGGCGGCCAGCGAGGAGAAGTACCGGGCCATCTTCAACACGACCCCGGTGGGCATCTTCCGGACCGAATACGGGGGCCGGGTCCTGGACGCCAACCCGGCCATGGCCCGGATGCTCGGCTATGCGGACCGGGAGGAAATCCTCGCCTCGGTGCGGGACCTGGGCGCGG
Organism: Pseudomonadota bacterium; assembly: GCA_023453335.1. Lineage (GTDB taxonomy): Bacteria > Desulfobacterota > Desulfovibrionia > Desulfovibrionales > Desulfovibrionaceae > UBA6814. Next base: position 5,477 of record JAEXTU010000458.1, read on the forward strand.
ACGTCTACCGCAGCCCCGGGGAGCGCGAACGCATGCTGGAGGCCCTGCTGCAGTCGCCGGACGGGATGAGCATGGAGATCGGCCTGAAGCGCAAGGACGGGACCCCCATCTACGCCATCATCAAGGCCTCGCTCCAGTTCGACGCGATGGGCAATCCCGCGCACATAAACGGCACCATTGAGGACATCACCGAGCGCCGCCGCGCCGAGGAGATGCTCCGGCAGTCCGAGGAGAAATTCTCCCAGGTGTTCATGCTCTCGCCGGACAACCTCGCGCTCATCGAGCCGGACACCGGGCGGTTCGTGGAGGTCAACGAGAGCTTCCTGCGCTTCCACGGCCTGACCCGGGAGCAGGCCATCGGACGCACGCCCGAGGAGCTGGGGCTGTTTGTGGACAACGCGCAGCGGGAGGCGATGGAGGCGCTCATGCAGCGCCAGGGCTGGGTGGAGAACTTCGAGGTCAACGCCCGGTACTGGGACGGGAGCACCCGGGTGGGCTCCATCTCGGCCCAGATGATGGAGATCGGGGGCCGGCCTCTCATGATGGCCATCCTGCGCGACATCACCGACTACAAGAAGATGCAGGAGGTCATGGTCCAGACCGAGAAGATGATCTCGGTGGGCGGCATCGCCGCGGGCGTAGCCCACGAGATCAACAATCCCCTGGGCATCGTGCTCCAGGCCGCCCACAACCTGATCCGGCGCACCAGTCCCGACCTGCCCAGGAACCAGGAGGCGGCCCGGGCCGTGGGCCTGGACCTGGACCTGCTGCGCCGGTACATGCAGGCGCGCAAGCTGGACGTTTTCCTGGAGGACATCCGCTCCGCGGCGGTGCGGGCCTCGGCCATCATCCGGCACATGCTGGACTTCAGCCGGCGCAGCGAATCCACGCGCAGGCCCTGCGACCTGCCCGACATCGTGCACAAGGCCATCGGCCTGGCCCAGAGTGATTACGACCTCAAGAAGAGCTATGATTTCAGAAGGATACTGATCGACCTGGTGGCCGAGGCCGACCTGCCCCAGGTCATCTGCACCGAGACAGAGATCGAGCAGGTCATCCTGAACCTCTTGCGCAACGCGGCCCAGGCCATGGCCACGGCCGACCCGGCGGTGGCCGAGCCGCGCATCGCCATCCGGCTGTCCGGATTGCCCGGGGCCGTGCGCATCGAGGTGGAGGACAACGGGCCGGGCATCCCCCCCGACATCCAGCGCCGCATCTTCGAGCCGTTCTTCACCACCAAGCCCCCGGGCGAGGGCACCGGCCTGGGCCTCTCGGTGTCCTATTTCATCGTGACCAAGGGGCACGAGGGCAAGATGAGGGTTGAATCCTCGCCGGGAAAGGGTACCATGTTCACCATCGACCTTCCCACGGAGGCGCGGACATGACCCCTTCCCATCCCCGGCTGCTCATCGTGGACGACGAGGAGCAGATACGGCGCCTGATCGCCGAGTTCCTGGAGGACGTCGGCGACTTCGACATCCGCGGCGCGGACTCCGGCGAGGCGGCCCTGGAGGCCCTGGCCCTGGCCCCGGCCGACCTCTGCGTGGTGGACCTGCGCCTGCCGGGCATGAACGGCGAGGCCTTCATCCTGGCCGCGCTCCGGCAGGGGCTGTGCCCGCGTTTTCTCCTGCACACCGGCTCCGTGGACCACTCCCTGGCCCAGGAGCTGCTCGCCGCGGGCGTCACCGACCAGGATGTGTTCCTCAAGCCCAACGACCTGGAGCGCCTGGTGGAGCGCATCCAAGAAATCCTGCACCGGGGGAACCAGGCCAAAGCCTAGGGGGTCGCCATGCGCCGCCACGCCGTCCTGCTCCTGTGGGCCATCCTGCTGGCCCTCCAGCCCGGGAACGCCGCCGCGGGCCAGGCCCGGACCCTGGAGGTGGTCTACACCGCGTGGTTCCCCTACACGGGCACCGTGAACGGCACGGCCGCCGGCCTGGAGGTGGAGATACTGCGGGGCACGCTGCAGGACATGGGCATCGCGGCCTCCTTCAGCGAGCTTCCCTGGAAGCGGTGCCTGGCCAAGCTGGCCGCGGGCGAAGCCGACCTCCTGGTCTCCCTGCTCCGCACTCCGGAGCGGGAGGAGTTCGCGGCGTTCCCCCAGGAGCACATCAGCCTCTCGCGCACCGTCCTGTTCACCGCGGCGGACAGTCCCTTCCGCTATGCCGGCGACCTGAAGAGCCTGGCCGGCCGCAAGATCGGGGTGATCATGGGATTCAGCTACGGCGGCGCCTTCGACAGCGCGGACTTCCTGGACAAGGACCCGGCGGTGGACGTGGACACCCTCATCCGGCGGGTGGTGTCGGGGCACGACGACCTGGCTGCGGAGAACGAGTACGTGACCAGGGCCGCGGCCAAGCGCCTGGGGGTGTCGGACCGGCTGCGTTTCCTGGAGCCGCCCATCCACGAGCAGAAGCTGTACGTGGGGTTCTCGCGGGCCGCCGGCCGCGCCGGGCTGGCCGCGGAGTTCTCCGCCGCCCTGGCCAGGTTCAAGGGCGGCCCCCGCTACCGCGACATCTTGCGCAAGTATGGGGTGGGCGACTAGGCCTACACGTCCCCGTTCTCCAGAATCTTCTTGTCCTCGTACGGCGCGGTGCGGCGACGGTACCACTCCAGCTTGGCGTGCTCCATGGCCGAGGCGCAGAGCGCCAGGTTGGCGTAGTTCGTTCCGATGCGCGCGAGGAACAGGGCGGCCAGCTTGGTGATGCAGTAGTTGAGGTCGCCTTCGGTCTCGATGGCGGCCGCGGCGGCTTCCAGGTGCGGGTCGAAGCGCGGCCGGCGCTCGGCCGGGATGTAGGGCATGGGGGCCTCCGGGGCTAGAGCCGTTGCAGAAAGAGGGTCCCGGCCGGCAGGGTGGCTGCGGCCAGGTCCGCCAGGTGGCGGTGGTGGGTGAAGAGGATCACCTGGGTGCGCCCGGCCAGCCGGGCCAGCTCGGTGAGGGCCGCGGCCGCGCGGTCGTCGTCGAAATTGACCAGGATGTCGTCCAGGATCACCGGCTGGGCCGGGTTGGCCCCCAGGTAGTGGTGCAAATAGGCCAGGCGCAGGGCCAGGTAGAGCTGGTCCGCAGTGCCGTCGGACAGGGCGGCCAGGGGCACGGGCGCGCTCCTGCCGTCCGGGCCGGGCCGCATGGGCAGGATGAGGGGCTGGTCGCGGTCGTCGTAGTCCAGGTCCAGGCCGGTGTAGCGGCCGCGGGTCAGCGCGGCGAAGGCGCGGGAGGCCTCGGCCAGCACTGGCCCCTGCCGCTCCTGCCGGAAGCGCTCGATCTGGGCGGCCAGCACCGCGTGGGCCAGGCGCAGGGTGGCGAAGCGGGCCACGTCCGGGGCCAGGCCGTCCAGCACGGCGCGGGCCTCCTGGGCCAGGTCCGCGGCGCGGGCCGAGCCGTCCATGCGGGAAAGCTGTTCGGCCAGGCGTCCCACCTCCTGGCTGGCCGCGTCGCGGCGCACGGCCAGGTCGGCCAGGGCGGTTTGCAGGGAGGAAATCCCCGCGTCCAGGGCGGCCCGGTCCCGGCCCAGGGCGTCGGCGGCAAAGGCGTCCAGGGGCTGGCCCGCGGCCAGGGGCAGGAGCTGCCCGGTGTGGAGTTCGAGTTCCTTCTCCAGGCGGGTGCGCTCCTCCGAGGCGCGCTCGGCCGCGTCCAGGCCCGCGGGGTCCGGGCAGCGGGCGTCCCGGCAGAGCAGGCCCAGGACTTCCTCATGGCCGCGGGCCTCGGCCTCGACGGCCTCCAGTTCGGCCCGGGCCTCCTCGGCGCGGTCTGCCAGGTCCTGGCG
>JAEXTU010000340.1 GCA_023453335.1 Pseudomonadota bacterium
GTGTCGGTGGCGGCGCGGTGGAAATCGTCCACGTTGGCGCCCACGGTGACATAGCCGAAGCCGCGCGGACCGGCGTAGATGCCGGTGTGGTAGGGGATGGCCGCGGCGGTGGTGAGCTTCCACAGGCCGCTCCAGAAGATGACGAAGGAGCCCGAGCCGCCGTGCTGGGTGAGGTTGGTCCAGCCGGCGCACTGGGGCGCGAAGTTCAGGTAGCGGCAGTCCAGGCCGAGCCGGCCCTGCCGGGTCAGCTCCGGGGCCGGGTTGCGGGACAGGGAGGGGGACACGAACTGGGGGGCGGTGGGCTGGAAATGGGCGTAGTCCAGGCCGCTGGCCTGCCACTGGTCGTAGATCTCCTGGTCCAGCCAGGGCACGGCCGGGTCGCCGGTGGCGGGGTCGTAGCCGGTGATGAAATAGTCGCGGGGGTGGGAGATGCAGCGGCCCTGGTGGTCCCACATGAAGGCGTAGTTGCCGGCCGCGGCGTCGGAGATGTCGGTGTAGCGCTCCTCGGTGGGCAGGATGTGGTCGGTGAAGTCCATGATGTGGCGGTGGTCCAGGGCCAGGGTCACGTAGCCCAGGAGGCGGCCGTCGCGGACCACCGGCGAGGCCCAGCGCACCAGGCCGGTGAAGCGCCGGCCCACCGGGTTCTCCTTGCCGGCGTAGGCGGCCTTCTCCGGCGCGAAGGGGATGCCGGCCTTGGCCGCCCGCTGCGGGGTGTAGGGACCGATGAGCGGGCTGCCCACGTAGGGGCCGATGACCTCGGACACGTAGACCTGGCCGGCCTTGAGGTCCCTGAGCGCGGGGAAGTAGGTTTCGGCCTTGCACCAGGTGTTGGCGCGCTTGGACACGTCGCGCAGGTCGCGGGGCAGGAGGTCGGAGGTGGCGACCTTGACCTGTTCGCGGCCCGCCGGGTCCAGGAAGGTCATCTCCAGGTAGAGGGGCCGGGCCACGGTGTGGGGGGTGGGCTCCGGCGGCCGGGAGTGGAAGTCCTTGCGGTTGTCGTCCACATCCGCGGTGACCACCGGGCCGGGGGCGGCCTCCTCGCGGGGGACCCAGCCGTCGCCCGCGGGGTTCACCGCCCAGGGGCCGTGCTCCACGGTGGCGCGGGTGCGCTGGGCCAGGAACTCGCGGTAGGCGCGGGGGTCGGGGGGCAGGCTGGCGGCCTGCAGGACGTCCTGGTCGCGGTCCTGGAGGAAGTCGGCCACGGCGCGGGCGGTGTCGGTGGTGAGGCGCTCGATGGCCTCGCGGGAGCGCAGGTCCAGGGCGGCGATGGAGTTCTCGGTGGAGCGGTTGCCCACCAGGGACACCACCTGGCGGGTGTCGGCGACCATGGCCGCGGTGCGCTCGATGACCGTGTTGCCGAGGTGGGAGATGGCCTGGGCCGCGAACCAGGCCAGGGCCAGGAGCGGCACGACCTTGATGAGCACGAAGATGCCGATGAGCTTGGCCCGAATCCCGGTCAGCCAGCGCCGCATCCTCTCCCCCGTGCTTGATGTTCCATACTGCGCCCATAGCGGGCGCTATCCGCCACAGTACGCTTCTATGCTAATTCCGGCATTGCTGTCCACAGCCCAGGGATTTCGGGAGGGTCCGCGCAAGAACACGCAGGGCGATTCGTGAATCGCCCCGACGAAAGAGGGGCACGCCTGCGAGTTGGGCAGGGCGCTCTTCAGGAGAGGCACTTCATGAATTGCCCTGCCTTGCCGCCTTGCCCGGGGTGCGGGGGCGGCGCCCCCGCCCTTACTTGGCGTTCTCGCCGTAGACCTCGGCCAGGATGTCCGCGCCGCCGACGGCGAGCACGGACCGGGCCAGGCCCAGGCCCAGGGCGAAGGCCTGGTCCGCGGGGCCGGCGACCTCCTGGCGGATGGCGCGTTGGCCGGTGAGGTCGGCCACGAAGCCGGTGAGGCGGACGGTGGGGCCGTCCAGAGTGGCGTAGGCGGCGATGGGCACCTGGCAGCCGCCGTCCAGGCCGGTGAGGAAGCCCCGCTCGGCGGCCACGCAGGTGTGGGTCGCGGGGTGGTCCAGGAAGGCCAGGGCCGCGGCGGTGTCCGTGTCCTCGGCGCGGTACTCGATGCCCAGCGCGCCCTGGGCCACGGCGGGCAGGAAGGCCGGGGGGCCGAGTTCGCTCATCTTCGGGGCGGCCAGGCCCAGGCGGTTGAGCCCGGCGGTGGCCATGACGATGGCCGCGAACTGGCCCTCCAGGAGCTTGCGCAGGCGGGTGTCCACGTTGCCGCGCAGGTCCACGATATCCAGGTCCGGGCGCAGGGCCATGAGCTGGGACTTGCGGCGCAGGGAGCTGGTGCCCACCCGCGCGCCCGGGGGCAGGTCGGCCAGGCTGGCGTGCTGCACCGAGAGCAGGGTGTCGGTGGGCTTCTCGCGCTCGGGGTGGATGCCCACCACCAGGCCCTCGGGCAGCTGCACGGGCACGTCCTTCATGCTGTGCACGGCCAGGTCGGCGCGGCGGTCGGTGAGGGCCTCCTCGATCTCCTTCACGAAGAGCCCCTTGCCGCCGATCTTGGCCAGGGGCACGTCGAGGATCTTGTCGCCGGTGGTCTTGATGACCAAAAGCTCGACCGCCAGGCCGGGGTGTCGGGCCTCCAGCCGGGACTTGATGTGGTTGGCCTGCCACAGGGCCAGCTTGGAGCCCCGGGTGGCGATGGTCAGGGAGCGCATGCGGCTGGAATATCCGGGACTAGCCGCAGGTGGAGCAGTTGCCGCCGGAGCAGGAGGAGCAGCCGCCGCCGCGGCCGGCGGGGCCGGGGGTGGGGCCGTCCGCGAAGCCGGGGCCGAAGCCGTGCATCTTGGCGCGGCTGCGGGAGAGGAGCTTGTGGGTCTTGGCGCTGCCGCATGTGGGGCAGGGCACGGACTCGGGCTGGCCGAACACGAGTTCCTCGAACTCGCAGTGGCAGGCCTCGCACTGGTATTCGTACATGGGCATGGCAAGTCTCCTTGGGCGGTCAGGCGCCCTGGTCCAGATAGGGGGTCAGCTCCATGACCGCCTCGAACAGGTAGTAGTCCACGAGTTGGCAGAGCAGGTGCTCCACGGCCAGGTGGACCTCCTGGATGAGCGGGGTGGAGTCCGCGTCCACCAGCAGGGAGTGGTCGCAGAAGGGGAGCATCTCCCCGCCGCTCCTGCCGCCCAGGCCCACGGTGGCCAGGCCCTTTTCCCGGGCCGCGCGCAGGGCCAGCACGATGTTGGCGCTGTTGCCCGAGGTGGAGATGGCCACCAGCACGTCCCCGGGCCTGCCCAGGGCCTGCACCTGCTTGGAGAACACCTGGTCGAAGCCGTAGTCGTTCCCGATGGCGGTAAGCACCGAGGTGTCGGTGGTCAAGGCGATGGCCGGCAGGGGCGGCCGCTCCAGGAGGAAACGGTTCACGAACTCGCCGGCCACGTGCTGGGCGTCGGCCGCGCTGCCGCCGTTGCCGCACAGGAGGATCTTGCCGCCGCGGGCCAGGCACACGGCCAGGAGCCGGGCCACGTCCACCACCTTGCGCCCCTGCTCGGCGAAGAACTTCTCCCGGGCCTCGCGGCCGCGGGCCGAGTGGTCGAGCACGATGCGCAGGGCGTCTTCGGACATGCGTCTCTCCTGGATGATCTCCCCGCCGGGTGGCGGCGAGGGGGGAGACGCTACCCCAATTTCCGGGGTCTTTCAACGTGGCCGGCCGGGGGACGGCCGGGGGGGGAGGCGGGGCTGCCCGCGCAGATGGCCCGCCAACCCGGGCGCCGGCGCGATCCCCCTCCTATCGATACCCAATGTTTGACAATTCTGGGGATTCGGGGCTTTTAATTCCCGGGCTTTTCGGGTACAGCCCTTACTTCGGTCCGGTGCGTAATCCTTCATTCACCTTTGGGAGGTAGCATATGAAAAAGATTCTGGCGTTGGCGTTCCTGGCGGTGCTCTTCGTCCTGCCCGGCCAGGCCCTGGCTGCGGACACGGTGAAGATCGGCCTGAACATCGAGCTCACCGGCGACATCCCGAAGGTGGGCGAGGCCTCCAAGTACGCGGCCGAGATCGTGAAGGAAGAGGTGAACAAGGCCGGCGGCCTGGACGTCGGCGGCAAGAAGTACATGGTGGACTTCGTCTACCAGGACAACGAGGCCAAGCCCGAGTCCGCGGTGGCCGCCCAGCTGAAGCTCATCACCCAGGACCAGGTCCTGGGCATCGTGGGCCCGCAGTCCTCCAAGCAGGCGGGGCCCGCCGGCGGCGTGGCCGACGAGAACAAGACCCCCATGATCTCCCCCTGGTCCACCAACCCCGCCACCACCAAGGACCGCCCCTTCGTGTTCCGCGCCGCCTTCCTGGATCCCTTCCAGGCCCCGGTGGCGGCCAACTTCGCGTCCAAGACCTTCAAGGCCAAGACAACCGCGGTCATCTTCGACCTGGCCAACGACTACTCCAAGGGCCTGGCCGAGGACTTCAAGGCCTACTTCGAGAAGAAGTTCGGCGCCGGCACCGTGAAGGCCTTCGAGTCGCACGGCACCCAGGACCAGGACTTCTCCGGCCAGCTGACCAAGATCATCGCGGCCAAGCCCGACTTCATCTTCGTGCCCCACAACTACAACCAGGTGGCCCTGATCATCAAGCAGGCCCGGGACCTGGGCTACAAGGGCCCCTTCATGGGCGCCGACGCCTGGGGCTCCGCCGAGCTGATGCCCCTGTGCGGCGACGTGTGCAAGGGCCAGTACTTCTCCACCCACTACGTGGCCAAGGGCGCCAAGGGCAAGACCAAGGAGTTCATCGACAAGTACAAGGCCAAGTACGGCTACGAGGCCGACGACGTGGCCGCCCTGACCTACGACTCCATCAACGTCATGCTCCAGGGCGTCAAGAACATGGGCAAGATCACCGGCGACCTGGCCAAGGACCGCAAGGCCCTGCAGGCCGGCATGAAGGCCATCAAGTCCTTTGACGGCATCACCGGCAAGATGCAGTACGGCGGGGAGGACAACACCCCGGTCAAGTGCGCGGTGGTGGCCAAGATCAACGCCGCCGGCGAGTTCGAGTTCGCCGAGTCCGTGTGCCCG